>JAZRJO010000074.1:0-2923 GCA_045645825.1 Acetatifactor sp.
AGCTGGATCAGGTCCAGATTGTCAACGGTTTTTACGTAGCTTGCAGCGGCGTAGAGTCTGGAGTGGTACATCCATTGGTCGGAAACGATCAAAGGTCTTTCCGGCTTTACCAGGTGAGAGATAGAATCCTCTGTCAGCACGGCGATATCGTAGGAGCTGATCAGCTCAGGGATACCGTGGTTGATCTCCGGGTCAATATGATAAGGGCGGCCGGCCAGAACGATGCCCCGTTTGCCGGTGTCTTTCAGGTATTTTAAGACTTCTTCACCTTTTTTCTGCAGATCAAGACGGGCATTTGCCATCTCCTGCCAGCCTTCCTTGGCTGCCTCTGTGATCTCAGCAGGTGAAAGTTCGCTAAACTCACAGATCAAAGCTTTCGTTACTGTATCCAGGTCTCTAAAGGACAGGAAAGGATTGCGAAAAGCCACTTCACCCCGGCTGATCTCGTCCACGTTATTCTTGATATTTTCAGAATAAGATGTGACGATAGGGCAGTTGTAGTGGTTATTGGCATCCTCAAATTCCTTGCGTTCGTAGAACAGGGAGGGGTAGAAAATAAACTGTACGCCCTGCTTGATCAGCCAGGTCACGTGACCGTGGGCCAGCTTGGCCGGATAGCACTCTGATTCACTGGGAATGGATTCGATGCCCAGTTCGTAAATCTTACGGTTGGAGCTGGGAGAAAGGATCACCCGGTACCCCAATTTGGTAAAAAAGGTATGCCAAAAGGGGTAGTTTTCATACATATTCAGGACTCTGGGGATGCCTACCGTACCTCTGGGAGCTTTGTCTGCATCCAGAGAAGGGTAGGAGAAGAGCCTGTGTAGCTTGTAGTCGAACAGATTGGGCACTTTGCCTGCATTTTTATTGCCCCCGATGCCACGTTCACAGCGGTTGCCGGAGATATATTGTCTTCCACCGGAGAAGCGGTTGATGGTCAGGCGGCAGTTATTGGTGCAGCCCTTGCACTTGGCCATGCTGGTCTCAAATTTCAGATTGCATATCTTTTCGTAAGAAAGCATGGAGGTCTGAAATCCTTCCTCGTAGCGTTCTCTGGCGATCAGAGCAGCACCAAAAGCACCCATGATACCGGCGATATCCGGGCGGATGGCTTCGCAACCTGCAATTTTTTCAAAGCTTCGAAGGACGGCATCGTTATAAAAGGTTCCGCCCTGTACCACAATGTTTCGGCCCAGTTCGGAGGCATCAGAGACCTTTATCACCTTAAACAGGGCATTTTTAATAACAGAATAAGCAAGGCCTGCGGAAATATCTGCCACGGAGGCGCCTTCCTTCTGGGCCTGCTTTACTTTAGAGTTCATAAATACCGTGCAGCGGGTACCGAGGTCGATGGGGTGGGCTGCAAACAGCGCTTCCTTGGCAAAATCCTGCACGCTAAAATTCAGAGACTTGGCAAAAGTCTCAATAAAGGACCCACAGCCGGAAGAGCAGGCTTCATTCAACTGTACACTGTCCACCGTCTGATTCTTAATCTTGATACATTTCATATCCTGACCGCCGATGTCTAAGATACAGTCCACCTTAAGGTCAAAAAACGCAGCAGCATAATAGTGAGCCACCGTCTCCACCTCACCGTCATCCAGAAGAAACGCCGCTTTCATCAAAGCTTCGCCGTACCCGGTAGAGCAGGAACGCGCAATTTCTACATCCTCTGGCAGTAACCCATAAATCTCCTTCAATGAACGGATGGCCGTATGCAAAGGACTTCCGTCATTATTACTATAAAAAGAGTAAAGCAGGGAACCGTCTTCTGAAACCAGCGCGATCTTCGTGGTAGTGGAACCTGCATCGATCCCTAGAAATGCCTTCCCGTGATAAGAATTTAAATCAGCCGTTCCCACATGATGTCCCGCATGACGTTTGACAAATTTTTCATATTCTTCTTCAGAGGTAAAGAGCGGTTCCATACGTTCCACCTCAAACTCCATCTTGATCTCAGAGGAAAGCTTGCCCACTATTTCCTTAAGCGTATATGTAACATCTTTCTTCGCATTCAGTGCAGACCCAATGGCTGCAAACAAATGAGAATTGTCCGTATCAATAATATGCTCCTCATCCAACTTAAGCGTCCTGATAAATGCCGCCTTCAGCTCCGACAAAAAGTGAAGAGGTCCACCTAAAAAAGCTACATGCCCCCTGATAGGCTTCCCACAAGCCAACCCACTGATGGTCTGATTCACCACCGCCTGAAAAATAGAAGCCGCCAGATCCTCCTTCGTAGCTCCCTCATTAATAAGTGGCTGAATATCCGTCTTCGCAAACACCCCACACCTTGCCGCAATGGTATACAACGACTGATAACCCTTTGCATACTCATTTAACCCCGAAGCATCCGTCTGCAAAAGCGAAGCCATCTGATCAATAAACGATCCTGTGCCCCCCCCACAGATCCCATTCATCCTCTGCTCCACATTCCCCTTTTCAAAATAAATGATCTTCGCATCCTCCCCACCCAGTTCAATCGCCACATCCGTCTCCGGCGCCAAAATCTGCAAAGCCGTCGCCACCGCGATCACCTCCTGATTAAACGGCACCCCCAGGTGATTTGCAAGCGTCAGTCCCCCAGATCCCGTAATCATCGGATGAAGTTCTATATCTCCAAGCCTGGCATACGCTTTCTTCAAAAGCGCCACCAAAGTCTCCTTAATATTCGCATAATGCCTCTCATAATCAGCAAACAATATATCATAGGCGTCATCAATAATCGCGATCTTCACCGTAGTAGACCCAATATCAATCCCCAACCGAAAGATACCCCTCTCAGCTCCCTCACTCCTATCCCTCATTCCATTCCTCATACATGCTGCCCTTTCATCAATAAAAAACTAAAACATTTATAAATATAAACTAACAAAAAATATAATACTCTAAATATGTATATGGTAGTTGCCGACAAGATGTG
>JAZRJO010000075.1:0-2483 GCA_045645825.1 Acetatifactor sp.
ATATCAACTTATTCTGCTTCGGAAATAGCGCCAACAGGGCACTGACCTGCGCAAGAACCGCAATCGATGCACTTATCAGCATCAATCTCAAACTTGCCATCTCCCATGCTGATAGCACCAACAGGGCACTGTGATTCACAAGCACCACAAGCTACGCATGCGTCACTAATTACATATGCCATAATACAAATCCTCCTAAATTTCGTCTCATTGATCCTAAAATCAATCGTTACTTCTATTTTAATATAAAAACAAGTTAATTACAAGGGGTATTACAAAAAAAGTTATTTTTCATGTAACAGTTCAGCCAGAGGCAATATGCGGATGAAAATCGTGCTTGCACGAATTTTCATCCGTGTATCGCCTCTGAGTGAGCGCCCCGCAATGAGCAAAGGTAGCCGCGAAAGCGGCGGAGAGCGCCGAAGGTGCGGCTTTGCGAATGGGCGCGAGCTGAACGTCGCTAGTGCGTCTGACCTGTTATTTCACCCCGTCTTTTACGGATACCGTCCAGGATAACCGCCTTCTTTTCCACCAGCTTCCCTTTATCCATGGCAGGTACACCTTTTAATTTATAAGGAATCCCCAGCTTCTGATATTTGGTCTCACCCATAGTATGGTAGGGCAGCACATCCAACGCTTTCAGGTTGCTGAACTGTCCCATAAAGTATCCCAACTCGTAAAGATATTGGTCATCATCCGTAATCCCCGGTACTACCACGTGACGAATCCACATGGGAACTTGCTTCTCGTTGAGATATGCTGCAAATTGCAGGATACGGTCATTGGGCTGAGCAGTAAGCTCCTTGTGCTTCTCAGAGTTGATATGCTTAATATCCAGCATCACAAGGTCGGTCAGTTCCATCAAGTGATCCAGTTTGGCCATTTGCGCTGCATTGTCAGGATTGAAAGCAATACCGGAGGTGTCGATACAGGTATGAATCTTCTTTTCTTTGGCCAAAGTGAAAAGATCAATGAGGAAGTCCGGCTGCATCAGGGGTTCTCCGCCGGTTACAGTGATGCCGCCACCATTGTAGAAACTGCTGTTTCTTTCGTATTGTTCAAGGATATAAGCCGGTTCCATCAAAGTTCCTGCGTTCATCTCCCAAGTGTCCGGATTGTGACAATAGGCACAACGCATGGGACAACCCTGAACAAACACCACAAATCGTGTGCCGGGACCGTCTACGGTACCAAAGCTTTCGAGTGAATGAATTCTTCCCTGCATAATAATTCCTTTCTTAATTAATTAAAACACCCGGGAAGCCAAGTTTCCCGGGTGTTGATCGTGTACATCTGTAGAGCTCTTAGATGCCCTCGTGGAAAGTACGGGAAATAACGTCAGCCTGCTGTTCCGGTGTCAACTTAATGAAGTTTACAGCGTATCCGGATACACGGATGGTCAGCTGAGGATAGTTCTCGGGATGCTTCTGGGCATCTAATAACATTTCTCTGTTCAGAACGTTTACGTTAAGGTGATGGCCACCTTTCTGAGAATAACCATCTAATAAGTTTACAAGGTTGTCAACCTGTGCTGCACTTGCTGCCATGATAGATTCCTCCTGTTTTGTTATTATTTATAATCGTCTAATCCTTCGTGAAGTGTGGGTACACTGCAGGCTAATGGTGTCCTGGAACAATCTGTACACCCAAGCGTCTGAACTTTCTTAGATGGTGTCTGAGACTCTTCACAGTTCACGTTGATGTGGCCTACACCGTTTGCCATGCCGGAATCCAGCATTTTTACAAGGTCATCAATGTTTATCTGTTCATTCATGGTGTGCTCCCTCCTTCCTGGTTGTTTAGTTAGGTTGCTTATTTGCTCAGATCTAACTCGATGTCGCCGGCAAAGATCTGATCTTCTTTACCAAGAGCTCCGGGGATGATGGTGAAGGTATTGGATATACCATCCTGTGCATCATTGAACGGCAGCTTAGCTACGGAAGACAGAGATGCGATTGCACCGTGAGTATCACGTCCGTGCATCGGGTTAGCACCGGGTGCGAAAGGCTGTCCTTTCTTACGTCCATCAGGAGTATTACCGGTAGCTTTACCATAGGTAACGTTAGAGGTAATGGTCAGGATGGAAGTGGTAGGAATACCATTTCTGTAGGTGTGATGTCTTCTGATAGCGGCCATGAACTTGTGAACGATATCCTGAGCGATCTCGTCTACGCGGTCATCATCGTTACCGTATTTAGGGAAGTCACCGGTGGTCTTGAAGTCAACGATAACGCCGTCTTCGTCACGGATCACTTCTACCTTAGCGTACTTGATAGCGGACAGGGAGTCAGCTACGATGGACAGACCTGCAACACCGGTTGCAAAGTAACGCTTAACGTCTCTGTCATGAAGAGCCATCTCTGCTCTCTCGTAGCAGTACTTGTCATGCATGTAGTGGATGATGTTCAGAGTGTTAACGTAAACATCAGCCTGCCACTCGATCATGTCGATGAATTTATCCATAACATCATTGTACTCAAGAA
>JAZRJO010000076.1:0-1853 GCA_045645825.1 Acetatifactor sp.
AATACTGCATCTTAGCGGTAGACTGATAAGCTTCGTCTATCTCGATGATCCCGGAAAGTGTGATTATAAAATTCATACCGATCACAGCTGCCAATGATGACACACCCATAATCACATAATTCTTCACAGGCTCCTTCTTAATATAAACCAGTCTCACCTCATTAGCCGTCTTAGTAATTGCACCCTTAGCATACTTCCATACGATTAGTGCTGCCCCTAAGAAACTTGCCGCTTGACAGATGGCATAGGCATTACCGCTAAAGTATATCACATCACCCGCCATATCCTTCACCACCAGATACTTCTCCAACACAGGCATCTCACTGCAAATGGTCTGTATGATGGCAGACATCAAGGAAGAAGCCAGACCTTTTACCAAAAAAAACAATACAAAAGGAATCATCATTCTCCACAGGATCTTCCTGCTTTCAGACATTGCCGGCTTACTTTTATCCCCACCGCCTTTTTCCTCCTTCTTTCTCTGCACCGCTTCCACCTCACGCATCAGAAGCTTTTTCAATTCGGCCACACTGTTAACGATATAATCCGCTCTGGCTTCCTTCAGTTCCTCCATAGAGCCATACCCATAGGTAACACCCACCGTTTCGATGCGAAACGTCTTAGCACCATCCACATCAAACTTTCGATCGCCTACCATGTAAACTTCATCATAACGAGGCTGACCTCCAGGGAAAAACCGATGCAGCACCTCCTGAATCACCTGCACTTTCTCTACACGCTCACCATTCAGTTCACTGCCCACTACCACTTCAAAATATTTATCAATTTTAAAGTGCTTCAAAATCCTCTCTACAAACACTGTAGGCTTGCTGGAAGCCACAGCCAGATGTAAGCCACCTGCCTTCAGTGTCCGAAGCAGATCATGGATACCTGCATACAGTTCATTTTCATAGATACCGGTATCCTGAAATCTCTCACGATATTTCTCCACAGCCTTGGAGGCCTGCTCCTCAGTCATATCATAATATTGCATAAAACTATCTTTCAAAGGCGGACCGATGAAAGGCTCAAGCTTATCCAAATCCTCCTCTACAATACCAAAATCCTTCAACGCATACTGCACACAGGTAGTAATCCCTGCCTTGGGATCTGTTAATGTCCCATCCAGATCAAATAAAATATACTTCTTCACTTCTTCTGTTCCTTTCTAAAAGCTTCTGATCTTATCTCCGTCATCTTCCGTATTTTCAATACGTCGGATGCGCACATCATAGCCGACTGACTCATTTACCTGTACATGTACAGTATCTCCCACCTTATGCCTAAGCAATGCCTTCCCCAAAGGAGACTCATTGCTGATCAGCCCTTTTAGCGAATTGCCTCTGACGGTAGTGACGACCTTGTAAGTCTCCTGTGTCCCATCATCCACGAATTCTACTGTAACTGTATTATTGATTCCCACCTCATCGGCTGCCGAGTCCTCAGAGATCACCCTGGCAGTCCGTATCATCCTCTCCAGATATCGGATGCGGCTTTCATTCTGGTTCTTCACCTTCTTGGCCGCATAATACTCAAAATTCTCACTTAAGTCACCGTGAGCCCTGGCTTCCTTCACATCCTCCAACGCTTTGGGACGCACCACCAGCCTCCTGTACTCAATCTCTTGCTCCATTTTCTTAATATCAGTTGGAGTCAACTCATCGTACATCTCTTACTCTACCTTTCACAACTGAATACCATAAATTACCGCCACCGCCAGAATAATCTGAATAATGGCAAAACGGAACACTGTCTGAGTATTGGACCAGTCCCAGACCTTTCTCACATGATCATGCAGCGGTGTACGCACATTCTTCAGTATATGTATCTTACAAAACCGAAGCAAAGCCACC
>JAZRJO010000077.1:0-1961 GCA_045645825.1 Acetatifactor sp.
TTCAGGACGAAGTCCATGTGTTTATCCTCAAAGTCTGACATAATTAAGATCTAAGATTCCGTTAATCCGACATTAAGACGGAAGTGTTTTGAAAAAGTACTATATGATTTGAAAAATTTATGCAAAAAAGAATGTATAAAGTTTGTGAGCACCCTCCTTCAGGACTTTCAAGGCCTTGCTGATCTGGTTCCTTACCGTATTGACGGACAGATTCAGTTCCTCGGCGATCTCCTCATATTTGAGTCCGTCACGCTTGCTGAGGATAAAGACCTCTCGGCATTTTTCGGGAAGACTGTCGATTGCCGTCCACATAAGAGCTTCGGTCTGCGAACGCTCCTGAGCGTCATCATCGTCGATGATTCCGTAGGTGTCGTATGGTTTGAGGGATTCAGTAGGAATGCCTTCCTTTCGCAGATGGTCCAGACAACGGTTTCGCACCATCATATATAGATAGGACTTGCGGTTGAGAATGTGAGCACCTTCCTGAAGTTTCTCCCAGAGTGCGGCATAGCTTTCCTGAACGATATCCTCCGAAAGCTCTACATCCTGAAGATAGTGCAGGGCATACAGACATAGCGGCCTGTAGTTGTATCTGAATAGGTCGTCGAAGTTGATATGTTTGTCTGTCTGGGGCATGCTCTATACGCTGTGAGAATGCAAATATATAAGATTTTATTTAAAATGCGAGGTTGCCTATTCTGGCATAGGATTTGCTATTAGAAGCTAAGAATAGTTTTTTCATAGGTTAAGTTTTAGGTTAGAATTGCGGCGCCCTCCCGATGTGAATCGAGAGGGCGCTATCCTTTGCAGAATATTTTTCTGCAGGTGGGCGTGTTCTATTGGACAAAACATTATATTTGCCGTATGGAAAATATTGGAATTACGATTCCTGCCGGAACGAGGAAGGAGGATATCAAAGCCCGAGAGAAAATTATCAAGGACTTTTATGCGAAGTGGATCAGTGAACATCCAGAAAAGAAGATTTGGAATGAAAATCTTCAAGACTACATCTGTGTCAAATACCAATCTATCAACGAGACATATAATAAGGCCGCAAGAAGGTATGAATCTACTCTTGCCGTATTTCGATTGACAGAAGTGATGGAGAAGGCAATTCTCAAAGAAGAGAAAAAGACAAAACCTGGTGACAAGAATCAGAAACCATACTCCAAGCTTCTGATTATGTTGCATGATGACATAAAACTCACGGTAGGAGTTCAAAAAAGCACTCAGGAGAAAGTGCAGTATTGCCTAACTGCACTAGGTTCAACGTCCGTCAGCAAATAAAAAAACCACTGCATTGCTGCAGTGGCTAGACTTGGGGCTCGAAACCGCTTGAGCGATAAGGGTTGTCATCCCTTCTACGAATTCCCCTTTGACTCTGCAAAAGTATGAATTTTTTGCTAATCTGCAAAATCTTATCCAAATTCCAACTATTGCATTTTTGCAACAGTTGACTCTTTAAAGCATACACTTTTAACCTTTTACGGATTCTAAGCTTTAGGTTAGAATTGCGGCGCCCTCCCGATGTGAATCGAGAGGGCGTCATTCTTTAATATAGCTCCTTTTTATAGTATTGTAAGGATTACTCTGCGACCTAGTCCCTCAAATATCCTAAACAATGTGTTCAGTTGAATATCTGCCTTACCATTTTCAAGTCGCGATATATAAGTCTTCTTGGTGCCTATTTTCTCTGCCAACTGCTCTTGTGTAAGGCCGGCACGCAATCGTTCTTCCTTTAGAGTCTGCGCAAGACAAAACGCTTCGGTCTCCACGTCAAATTTTTCACGTGACTTAGTACCAACCTCCCCGAACTCAATATTCAAAAGTTCGTCAAGGTTATTACACTCCATTATTGCCTTATCTTTTGTGCTTTTCATAACTCTGTTATTTTTCGTTGTAATACTCATTCATCAATTTTTCTGCCTTATCAATCTCTGACTGGGGCGTTTTTTGAGTTT
>JAZRJO010000078.1:0-6782 GCA_045645825.1 Acetatifactor sp.
GCCCAAGGCTCGGATTTAGAACCCGACATAAAGAGGATACCGCTGCTTCACTTCCCGGGTAAAGGCCGGAAAGTGGTGGATTGTGTTGCATGGGTCAAGCATAGCCTTGGCGGAAGCATGACAGTGGAAGCAGCGGTGGTCATTCCTATGTTATTATTCTTTTTTCTGAACCTGATGTCCGCCATAGAGATGATCAGGCTTCATGGAAATCTGGAGCTGGCATTATGGAAGAATGGCAGAATCATGGCAGCCGGTGGGTATGCTTATGACAAGATATTTGGCGAAGGGGGGAGTGAGGAGACTGCCGATACTATGTGGAAAGAGGTAGTGTTGGAACTTGGGACGACACTTTTGTCTGACTTAGCCATACGTAATGCGGTAGTAGATGATGTGGGAAGAGATTATCTGGAGCAATCCCCCTTGACATACGGAGAAAAAGGACTTGTTTTTCTGGAATCATCTTATGGAGAAAATGATCATATTGACGTAAAAGTGACTTATCAGGTGTCGCCGATGTTTGGCATTCCCGGTTTTAAGTCCTTTCGTATGGCCAACAGGTACTATGCCAGAGCTTGGACCGGTTATGCAGTTAGCAGAGTGGAAGGTGAACAAGGCGGTGAAGAAGTCTTGGACAGGGTGTATGTTACACCATATGGTGAGGTATATCATGTGAGTCGCGATTGCAGTTATCTTATGAGAATTATTAGTGCAATGAGCCTTTCAGAAGTGCATAGTGCCCGCAATAGCAGTGGAGAGCGGTATGTGCTGTGCAGAGTATGCGCAGGACAAGGAATGAGAGTTGTATATGTGACGCAGGATGGCAGTAGCTATCACGAAAGACAAGATTGTCCCAGCCTGAAAAGAACGATTATTATAATAGAAAGTTTGGCTGCGGAGGCAGAATATCGACCTTGCAGTAAATGCGCCAAATAAATGGAGGAATTTATGTGGAAGTGGGCAGGATTGATGTGTTATTTGATCATACTCAGTATCTATGATATCAGGACTAGGAAAATCCCGGTATTGTGGTTGGTGATAGGGGGTGTAGCAGCGCTTGTCTACTTGATATATTTGTGTTTATGTCAGTCTTTTTCGGAACTTTGGTCGGAAATGTTAAAAAGCTGGGGACCGGGAGTGTTGATGTTGGCAACCGGAAGACTTAGCGGTAAGATTGGCAGTGGCGACGGCTATGTACTGCTTGTGATAGGCAGTATTCTGGGCAGTGTGAAGATGATGGGAGTATTTATGGGAAGTTTATTGCTTGCGGCTTTGACTGCGGTTGTCTTGCTGATCTTTCGTAAGGCAGGGAAAAATGATGAGATGCCTTTTGTGCCTTTTTTGGCCGCAGCGGTGCTCTTGCTTGGAGTGATGTAAGCGTTCAATATTGTTTGGAAAGGAGTTTTATGAAAGCTTATTTTACAGTGGAAGCGGCGTGTGTACTGCCGATTGTGTTTGGTGTGTATATATTTCTGATCTATGAAATGTTTTATCAGTATGACAGATGTCTGTTAGAACAGGATGTGGCATTGCAGGTGCTTAAGGAACAGTGGGGTACAGAGCAGAAGGCAGGGGAGCTGGAGCAATATCTGGCATTTAGACTGGAAGACAATGTGCTGAAAAGAGGGAATGGAAAGGTTCAGGCCTATGCCATTGGTACTGTAGCAGTGCCATTCAAAGAACTTATGGCATGGACTGATAATGATAACTGGAGAATGGAGGCTACATTTTCCAGTGTGAATGTGGATTTTGCAGAGTGGATCAGACTAAGTCGAAAAATCATGGAGGGTATAGAAAATGTTACAGACAGAATTTGTGAGGAACCTTAATTGTAACTATGAAAGAATTCTTTTGGATCAAAATCCGGAGAAAAAAAGATATCAATATTGTATTGTGACCAGAGGAGGGATCAAAGGCTTGCTGCCATGCAATCTCAGATATATTAATGGGCAGGCTTATCTATATTATGATATATCGTCCACCCAAAGTGTGGCTCAGTTATGCTCCGGTAAAAAAATCGGAAGACAATGGATAAAGGATTTTTTGTGGGGGATGCGCAGAGTAAGACGGCAAATGGAACGTTTTTTGCTGGATGATACCAATATTTTATGGCATCCTAATCAAATTTTTCAGGATTTGGAGAAGAACGAATTTTATTTTCTATATGTGCCGTATTTTGAGGGTGACAGTGGATTTGGTGAACTGATGGATTATCTGGTAGAACATATTGATCATGAGGATGATGGACTTATAGAGTGTGTTTATAAAATGCATGAACAATATCAGATTCTGGGTGAGATATATTTGAAAGATCAGATTTATGAAGATGGCAAGAAATTAGATATTGATCCGAAGGAGCCTGTCATGCATACAGAGAGGCCGGTGATAAAACCGTTACAAAAGCTGGAAGAGGTAGAAATACCTGTAACGGACACCCAGGAGAACAATGAGAATAAAGAAAATAAAAAAGGTATCTTATATTTTCTGGAGGGTCGCAGAAAGAAGCAAAAGGAGGAGAGAGATAATCTGCAGTTTCAGATGGGAAAAGCCATGATGGGGCATGCTTTTTGTGAGGAAACTATATATACAAAAATGCCACGCATGGAAGCTTCGCAGGAAGTAATAGAGGAAGAAGAACAGCTGGGAAGAACGATGTATATGGAAAATGTAAAAGTTACAGAAGAGATGGAAGCACTATATTCCGAGAGTGGGCAGCTTTTGACCAAAATAGATAGTCAGACAATGATTTTGGGCAAAAAAAAGGAGGAGTCAGACTATGTGATCGAAGATGCTTCAGTGAGCAGGATGCATGCACGAATTACTCGTGACAAGGAAGGAATTTACCTGGAAGATCTGAACTCTACCAATGGTACTTTTAAAAATGGCTTGCGACTTCAACCCTATGAGAAGCGTAGACTGGACAAGGGGGATGAAATCAAACTGGGAAAAACCATCTTATTTTTCAGATAATGGTACTCTTTTTATAATTTGTATTGACGAAAGGGCTCCAAAAGTGGTACATTTTTCTAGATGGGTTTTGTGTTAAGGACACAGCTTCTGAATCTTGAACTTTAAGGTGGGTATTATGAAAAGCATAATGGAAAAGTACGGAAAACTGCCATTGATAAGCGGTCTCCTGGTCTTGATAAATGTAGTAGTCTTTTTACTCTGTTTATTAATCGGTGACAGGTTATATGTTATGGGCAGACTCAGTGTGTTTGAAACCATTATGAACAAGGAATTCTTGAGATTGCTTTGGGCGATGTTCCTTCACGGAGATGTGAATCACCTCTTTAACAATATGCTGTTTCTCTTTTTTCTGGGATCGATGATTGAGAAGGAGATTGGTCATATACCTTATTTGCTGATATACTTGTTTTCCGGCGTAGGAGGAAATTTGTCGTCACTGGTGTATAAGATGATATCTGATGATTGGTCGGTCTCTATCGGAGCCAGTGGTGCTGTGTTTGGTCTGGATGGTGTGTTATTGGCACTGGTGCTATTTGCAGGGCGGAAAATGCCGACCGTAACACCTGTCAGAGTGGGATTGATGATTGTTTTATCTCTGTACAATGGGTTTACAGGGATGAACGTCGATAATGCAGCACATGTGGGAGGACTTATTACAGGCTTATTGTCAGGGGCAGTGTTGTGTGTAATACAAAGAAGAAAGAGAGAGAAGGAGAAAAAGAAATGAGGAAAAATGATTGTATTTTTTGTAAGATAGCGAATGGTGAAATACCTTCCAACACACTGTATGAGGATGAAAGATTTCGTGTTATATTGGATCTGGGGCCGGCAACAAAAGGCCATTCATTGATCCTGCCCAAAGATCATGCGGCAAATCTCTATGAACTGCCTGACGATATAGCATCTAGTGTTCTGATAGTGGCAAGGAATATGGCTGCTCAGATGTCGCAGAAGCTTGATTGCGATGGATTTAATTTGGTCCAGAATAATGGTAAGGTAGCCGGACAAACAGTAAATCATTTTCACATGCATCTGATTCCCAGATATCTGAGTGATGGACAAAATATTAACTGGATAACTTCCGAACCGTCTGCGAAAGAGCTGGAGGAAGTTAAAAGACAGATTACAGAGTAGTCTCGAAATGTGAAACTATAATAAATATAGGAGCCAATTAATGAGAAGAATTGTTCTAATGGTGTTAAAGTTATTTTACATAGCACCATACTATGTTTATCGGATTGGGAAGTTTGGAAGGCAGCAACCTGTAGATCATGATGCGGCATTTGCGTATATACAAAAAGCGGTCTGTAAGGCAAATCATGCAGGAAGAGTTACAATGGAAGTGCATGACGAAGAAAATATTCCTAAGGAAAAGGGTTTTATATTCTTTCCAAATCATCAGGGTATGTTTGACGTTCTTGTGTTTCTGGCTACGTGCCCTGTACCCTTTTCATTTGTGCTAAAGCATGAGGTAAAGGATATCATTCTCTTAAAGCAGGTGATAGCTGCTTTGGGAGCCATTCCAATGGACAGAAGTAATCTGCGACAGTCTATGCAGGTAATCAACCAGATGGCGGAAGAAGTAAAGAAGGGAAGAAACTTTTTGATTTTTGCTGAAGGTACCAGAAGTAAGCTGGGGAATAAACTGCTTGATTTTAAAGGTGGTTCCTTCAAAAGTGCACAGAAAGCCAAGTGTCCGATTGTGCCTTGTGTTTTGATTGACTCCTTTGTACCATTTGATCAGAAATCTGTCAAACCGGTAACCGTTAAATTATATTATTTACCTCCGATGTATTATGATGAATATAAAGATATGAAGACACCTCAGATTGCAGAAGAAGTAAAACGAAGGATAGAACTGAAGATAACAGAGGTTACAGGGGAGTAATAGTTTAAACAGGTAAAAAAGGGTGAATTGAAAAATTAAATTCCGCTTTGTAAATTTAAATTCTACTTTGCAGGAAAAAATTCCACTAAAAAGAAAAAAATAATATTTAGGTATATGAAATTTCCAAAATCAGAGTTAAAATAAGAGTAAAAGCTGTGGTTTTGGGAATTTTTTTGCATACCGAGCGGAAGTCGAATTTACGTGTGATTTTTTGGAGTGAGTAAATTCCACCTCTGGGGGATGTTCTGCGATGATGGTTGTATGAAATTTCCAGCCCGGCTTTTTGTTATCGTTTATTGGTATCTACTGCTGTATTTATTTTAAAAGTTCCGGACTTAAAATGATCTCGTCGGCGGGAATTCTCTGAAGATGAAACGCTTTCAAGATCTTTTCTCCGTACTGGAATGCAAATACGTCATAGGGACTCTTGTTTCCCAGATTTTTTCTGGCGTAGGAATTGATATGGCTCATCATTAAGTCAATCTGCTCCTGTGTATATTGTCCTATATCAGTCCCTTTCGGAATGATCCTGCGTATCATTTCATGATTGTTTTCACAGTTGGGTTTCTGATAGGGAGCACTTGCATTACAGTAAAATATTTTGGTACGGGGATTGCCCTGTTTGTCAAATTCAATGGCAGACGGATTTGAAAATTCACTGCCGTTGTCGGCCAGAAGAATGGGGAACAGGTCAATAAAAACATCGGGTTTCAATTCGATATACAGTTTGTTAAAAATATCAATAACAGACTGCGAATCATTACAGGTACGCAAAAACGCAAGCTGAAGTTCCTGCTCCACAAAGTGTATGGTCAGCAGAACAGCACCGCCTTTGACACCCATCACGGAATCAATCTGTCTTGCAGGAAGATCGGGATGTTCCAGCCTGTAGTTATGAAAGCATTGGAGGTCACGACCGATACGGCATGACTTGTCCACTTTGAGAACTTTTGAAGCAGATTTTCTCGGGCGCATTCTGACGGTGCGGGGCATGTCAATATTTCTGGCTGTAAACAGACCGCTGTTGATGTAAGAATACAATGTACGTTCAGATTTCATAAGTTCATCTGCATGATGAATGGCGATGTGATGAAGAGACTGTCCTTTTTTCAACAAAGGAGAAACAACCGCATCGATCTGCTTTAATTCGGCCTCGGAAATGGCAAAACCGGAACGGGATTCCGACCTGACGAGTTCGTATTCTTTCTGTGCGTAAGAAGCCTTGTAGAGATGTTTTTCCAACGAACATCTGCTTCGATCCACACATCCGTTACAGACATAAGGCGGTTTGGAAAGTTTAGGACAGACATATTTCTCATAGTGGATACAGGAAGTAATACATTTTCCGCATGACCAGCATACTCTGTTTGGATTAGAAGTACAGTTAGCGCATACTTTCTTGATATCACACTTGTGCTGATATGCCAAAAGACAGTCATTGAAGGATTTGCCAAAAGTGCCGGTTTTCTCAAAGCAGATATGATTTTTAACCTCTTTGGCGATAGTGGTGCAGTCTTTATTCAAGAGTCTGGCAATGCCTTTAAAACTGTTGCGTTCATTCAGCTGGGTTTCAATAGTGATTCTGGAATCAATCGTTAAATGTTTTTGTTTATTCATAATGATGGTCTCCTTGCCGCCGGGAGGAACAACCATGTTTGTAAGAGTATTATAAATGAAATTTTGGAATAAGAAAATTCCATTCTTGGACAAGGTGCTTTTTGTGAGATTAAATTCTACAGAGGGGTGGAATTTAGTTTGGCAATTGACTAATATATTAAAAGTCTATGAAATTTAAAGATTTGGCATTTTCGTCGGCTCTTTTTTGTGTTATACTTAGAAAGTATATGATTTTTAGTGAATGCTGGGAAGGATGTTACATAGATGAGTGCTTTTGTAACCTTTGAAAATGTAAAGAAAGTATATAAAA
>JAZRJO010000079.1:0-2769 GCA_045645825.1 Acetatifactor sp.
AATTGCCTTATTCGGTATTCTGGGAAAATTCCTGGCTGGTATAGGTGTTGCCGTTCTGGTGGTGATCACAGAGCTTATTATGCTGATTGCCATTGATCAGAAGAATAACAGGGAAATGCTGAATGACATTTCATTTTTGTACGATGCAACAGCAATTCAGTTGACCAGCCATATTTATGTAGCTCAGGCAGTAGCGAATTGTCTGGAGTATATAAAAACCAAACGATTGAGACAAGCATTGTCAGAGCTATGCAGCAATATTTCGTTGGGTGGTGATATTCGATCTGCAACCAAGGATTTCAGTGAGAAATTTCACAATGATTATTTGGATACGTTCTGCAATGTGATCGTGCAGATTGCGGCTGAAACGGGAGAGGCCGGAAGGCTAATTGAGGATATGTCAAAGCAATTGGCAGTCCTGAAAGAAACGAATTTTTCCAGTCAGAAGAAAGCGACTGAGAATAAGCTGCAGCTATGTATCATCGGCATATTCTTGATGTTTACAGTACTTATCTTTTTCCTGTGCATTGCCAGCATGACCGGCAGTGCAAACATACTTTTCTAACGGTATAGGAGGCACAAGCCTTTTATATAAAAAATATTTTGAGGAGGTTTCATCATGAGAAACAAAATGAACGATCTTGTAGCCGGAGCAAAGAATAAGGCTATGGAAGTAATGAACAGAAAGGACGCCGGCATGGAGACCTTGATGGTAATTGCTCTGGTATGTGTAGTGGCAGTATCTCTCACTGCAATGTTCAGGACCGAAGCAGGTACTCTGATCAATAGCATCTTTGATACCATGACCACCAATATCAACGGAACTCTGTTCAAAGAATTCGGTGCCTAAGCCGAAGAAAATCTAAGCAGATATGATTCTGCAGGTGCGGTCGTGGCTAAGCGGCCGCACATACAACTGAATAAGGAACCGGGGTGAAGAGCCCCGAACAATCAAACAAAATATGATAAGCGAGGTAAAAGACTATGAGAAAAATGAACGAAATGATGGTAAGCGCAAAGAACAAGGTAGCAAAGGTATTTTCCAAGAAGGACGCCGGTATGGAGACCTTGATGGTAATTGCCCTGGTATGTGTAGTGGCAGTATCTCTCACTGCAATGTTCAGAACCGAAGCAGGCACTCTGATCAACAGCATCTTTGATACTATGACCACCAACATCAATGATACTCTGTTTAAGGAATTTACTCTGTAATCAGAGGGCTGTAAACATAGGGATTACTGCGTAATCTCATGATTTGCGGGGCGGGAAGTAAATTTCCTGCCCCTTCTTAAGGAAAAAGGAAGAAGAGGATCCAAAATGTTAAAAAGAAAGGACAAGGGTATTCTTGATCAATTCCTTCCTGCAATTATTGTGATTGTGCTGCTTGCAGTACTTTGGACTGGATCCATGATCAGTGCTTCTACGATAGACAGGAGTACTGATATTCAACAAGTGGCCCGGACGTATCTGTTAAAGATGGAGACGGATGGTTATCTGACGGAGGAGAACAGAAATCTTCTGCTATCAGACCTGGCAGCATTAGATATGGAGCAGATTGACCTTACCGGGACCACGATTACAGATGTAGGATATGGTAATCGAATCGATCTGGTTATTCGCGGAGTTGTGAATTTGAAAGATATGGATTATAAAGGATTTACATCTCCTATGATGACGACAAGGCAGGCAGAAGTGTGCATAAAAAAAGTATTTGTGGCGAAGAATTGAGTATGAATAAAAAATGGAAAAAACGAGACGCCGGTACCATTTTTAATCCGGTAATGTATCTCATGGTTTTGATCCTTACTGTACAGCTAATGTTACTCTTTGTGGAGTACAGGCGGGTAGCATGGGTATCGAATGCTGTGACCGATGCTATGACAGATGCGCTATTGGGAGCAGCTACCTTGAACGAAGAAGAATTGTATCATTATGGTGTAACAGATCATTTGGAGATTTTATATCCGAAGGAAAAGTATGATTTGTTCAAAGAAATTCTGCGGGAAGAATTAGGATTATCTGCAGATATGCATGTTACAGATCACAGTCTGGCACTGTTGGCGGAACAGGTGGAGATCTCGGATTTCAGGATTTTCAGCGTATGTGGGGATGATATCACTTATTATGATTTTGATGCGACCGGAGGGTATGTGACGACATTGTTAGAGGGTATGGACGGGATCTATGATCCGGGAAATGGAGAGGTGATTGAATGCACCACATTTGTAGCGGAGATCGAATTTACAGTAAAATTCTTTGGAGTGCCGGTGGAAGTAAATAAGTATCATATGGTTGATGTAACAAGATAATGGGAGGGTTTATCGATGAAGGATAAAAAACAAACAAAAGAATGGATAGGAGAAGGACAGGGAAAAGTCTGGCCATTTGCACTTTGTCTGTTATTGGCAGGAGGCGTCTTTTTCTTATTGCTGAATGTAGAGACCAGACAACTGGCTCAGTATGAAAAGGGAAATGTAGTGGTTGCCATTGCAGATGTGGCGGAAGCAAAAGAAGTTACCGAAGATAATATTGCAGAACTCTTTGCTTTGGAAGAACGTCCTTTGCAGGATATCCCGGAAGCTGCTTACTTGGAACTGGAGGCTTTGATAGGGCAGTTCGCACAAAGCGGCATTGATTCCGGAAGTGTTATTACCAAGAGCATGTTGGGAGAACTTCGTGCAGAGTATGGTGATGCAGTGCTTTTAGGTGTAAACATGGAAGCTTTGGCACAGAGCGTGGTAGGTACTTTGAGAGCCGGAGATAAGATTG
>JAZRJO010000080.1:0-3759 GCA_045645825.1 Acetatifactor sp.
GACCGCTTGGCCTCCGACTTCCTTGCAACTGCGAATTTACCCATTGATATGCCGGGCCTCTCTTCAGGATCACTGTATGACGGCGTCGTCTTGGTCTTGTCAGCTGGGGCGGCCTTTGCGGCTATTGGGGCAGACCGCTGCCTTAAACCTGTGGCTCTTGCATGTAATGTCTGGCTTCCTCCACATAATGGATAGCATTTTCGAGAATGGAGGTCTCCTCTTCTGTGGTGACTTCCCTTTTTATTTTGCCGGGATTACCAATCACCAGGCTATTGTCAGGTATGACGGTATTCTGGGTGATCAAAGCACCGGCAGCGATGATACAGTTACGTCCGATATGGCAGCCATTCAGCAGGATAGCCCCCATGCCGATGAGGGTATTGTCTTCGATGGTGCAGCCGTGAAGAATAGCACCATGACCCACAGTAACGTTGGAACCAATGGTCACCGGATGTTCAGCATCCACATGCACCACACAGTTATCCTGAATGTTGCTGGCTCGACCTATTCGAATGGGCGCGCGGTCACCACGCACTGTGGCATGATACCAGATGCCGCAGTCTTCTTCTATGGTTACATCACCCAGAACGGTTGCACCGGGTGCAATAAATACAGTTTCATGAATATCCATAAGTATCCTCCTATTCTTTCCACTGCAGCCTGTGGAGTTCTCCTTCCAGCTGCATGTGATGATAACCTGTCTGGCGTAGCGCCTCGTATAATACGATAGCCACAGAATTGGACAGATTCAGGGATCTGATGGCAGGAAGCATGGGAATCCGGATACAGGTCTCCTCATAATCTACCAGGATTTCCTCAGGGATACCTGCACTTTCCTTACCAAACATAATATAATCATCAGGACCAAAGGTAACATCGGTATAGACGTGCTTTGCCTTGGTGGTAGCCATCCAGATCTTGGCACCCGGATGTTTTTCCTTAAATTCTTCAAAATTCACATATCGGTTCACATCAAGGTGCTGCCAATAATCCATGCCTGCACGCTTGATTTCTTTTTCATTCAAACGAAAGCCCAAGGGCTCGATCAAATGTAAGGACGTACCCGTAGCCACACAGGTGCGGCCGATGTTACCGGTATTCGCGGGTATCTCCGGTTGGTGTAAAATAATATGCATAACGCTCTCCTAATCTTTGTTCTGTTCATCTATAAATCTCATCCACCTGAGGACGGTCCATGTATCTCACCTCATCCTCATTCAGGATCAAACGGTCTTTACTGTCCGTTAATTTTCCTACCACTACAGCCGCAATCCCTGCTTCTTCCAAAGCCTCAACCAATTTCTGCCCATCATACGTGGTCATGATCAGACAACCGCCAGATCGAAGCTCATAAGGATTCGCCCCTACAAACTCGCAGACCTCTACCGTCTCCTGCCGAATGGGCAGTTTCTTAAGGTCTATAGTCAGGCCTGTGCCTGCGCTTTCTGCCAACTCCCAGAGCGCAGCCAGAATACCACCCTCAGAGGCATCGTGCATATAGCAGACACCTTCCTTCACTGCCACCCTTGCCTCCGGCAGTACTGATATATACTTGCCAAAATCCGCCGCCTCTTCTACCAGATACCCGGGATACCTTCCTTTCAAACCTTCCCCATACTTGTCTGCCAAAAGCGCAGTGCCCTCCAGCCCGATCCATTTACTGAGAACAATTTCCTGTCCGGGTGCTGCACCTTTTTGCAAACCGAAAGACAAATCATCCGGCGTCTGTTGCCGCAAGCCGTACCCCGTTGCCACCAACAACATCTTACTCACCGCGTCGTTGACCATGGTATGTCCACCGGCGATCTGCATCTCATAGGCCTTACAGATCTCATGGGCATCCGCCATCAACGCCTTCAGCTGTGACTCTTCCACAGTTTCCGGCAAGATCACGCCCAACATGGCTGCCACGGGCTGTGAACCGCATGCTGCCAGATTGTTTACACATCTGCCGATAAGCAATTTAAGATCCAGTCTGCTTTCCACTGCTGCCTGTTGAACGCAGGAAGTCATGACAAATCCTTTTGGAACAGCCAAAATGGCGCAGTCTTCCCCTACACCTGCGCCATGTAATACCTCTTCTCTTCTATATATGATTGGTTTCAAAACAGAACGCTTCAAAGCATTCCCCGTTATTTTGCCAATTTTCATAGGTTCCTCTTCCTGTCTTCATCCCACTCCATGCTTTACTCTGCCGGCTCTTCATTGATCACTTCACCGGAATTCTCCGGCTGCGTAGCCTGCCCTGTCAACAATGCGATTACATTCTTCACATGATCAATACTTCCGGTTCCGATGGCCGCCTGCATCTCATTGTACGCATTGGGATCAGCCGTAGCCACACCCACCGTAGCACTTCTGGGTGACATCTTGTAATTACTCTTATTGACCTGCTCTCTGCTGACTTCCTTGCCATCTTCAAGCACAACCTTCCAAAGCCTGGATTTATAACCAATATGAGCACTTTCCCCATTCAAAAAATATCCGATAGGCTGCACCGTATCCTGATAAATCATATCAGCCGGGGGCATGATCGTCTCCAGAATCTCACTGACATAACTTACCTTGCGGTTGGCAGGTCTTACTTCTTTTCCATAAATATTAATAGTAATCTGCTTATCCTTAATGATTCCTTCTATGTAAATAGGGAAATCTGTATTGTTCACAAATCTGAAATCCTTACCGGAACTTTCTGCAATGGCCGCATCTGCAGATGGATCTACATATGTGACGATCATAGAATGATTGTGACGTTCTGTCACTTCCAATTCTGCCAACAAAACTGCATTATACAGGGTCGTGGATACCTGACAGATGCCACCGCCGATACTATCCACTACTTTACCATTCAGATAAGATCCTGCCATATAATATCCATTGGCCTGCGAAAAAGGTGCCACAGCCTCATAGGTAGAGAATTCTTCTCCCGGATACAAAGTAGTTCCGTTGATCAACACACAGCCATTGGTCACATTGGCAGTTCTCGCTGTTCCGGATGTAGTAAAGGATGTGGTAAAACTCCCCAATACATCCCGGACCTGCATAAGCTCCTCAGCCGTTCCCTTGGGCTGGTCCTCTGCCACATTCAGCGCAATGCTGACTGCCTGACCATCCCACTCGCCGGTCAGATAATCATATACAATATCAATGGAATGCTCTACATCCAGCTTATAACCGATCTGCCCCTCAATCACCTGAAACTTGCCATTTTCCAGTTTCAGTGCCATATTCACTGCTTTCCGATTATATTTCGCACACTCATTGGTCAGAATATCATTGATCGCTGCCACATCAAAGCCCAATTCAATGTCAAACGTAAGGCTCTCATGCTCCAGATCTTTCATGATCTTATATCTCTCAATCACGTTGCCCTGTGTACCGATGTCCATAGCTTCCTGCACCAGCTCAGGATTCGCCCAAGTAATTCCAAGGGCTCCCGCTGTGGTCACTACTTTCTTATTATCTGCCGCCACCAAAGTAACCGCAACCTCTTTCAACTCTTCCACATAATCCGTGATTGCCTGCCCGGCCTCAGCTTTCGTCATACCTGACAGCTCAATACCTTCAGCAAAAATCCCCTGCTTAATCGTACCTTCCTGCGCAGCATACACTGTCTCACTCTTACTCCACCCTGCCGCGCACACCAACACCCCCATCAGTGCTACGGCAATTTTCCAATTCTTCATACTTCTCCTCCAAAAAACGATGTTTTCTTGTTTCCGGCGAGTGACGTTCAGCAGCGCCCATTCGCAAAGCCGC
>JAZRJO010000081.1:0-3781 GCA_045645825.1 Acetatifactor sp.
TTCCATCAGATTGAAGGTCTGGTGATTGATAAACACGTAACTTTTGCAGACCTGAAAGGTACTTTGGCAGAGTTTGCCAAAGAGTTGTTTGGCGAAGACACCAAGGTAAAATTCAGACCCCATCATTTCCCCTTCACAGAGCCCAGTGCGGAAATGGATGTCAGCTGTTTTAAGTGTGGCGGTAAGGGTTGCCGTTTCTGCAAAGGCAGCGGTTGGATAGAGATCTTAGGCTGTGGTATGGTACATCCTCATGTGTTGGAGATGAGCAATATCGATCCCAAGGAATATACCGGCTTTGCCTTTGGAGTAGGCCTGGAGCGTATTGCACTTTTAAAATACGAGATAGACGATATGCGCCTGTTATATGAGAACGATGCAAGATTTTTAAAACAGTTCTAAAGGCTCGACCAAGGGATTAGATTAGAAACTGAACAGAAACTTGAATAATAGAGAGGATAACAAATCATGAATACAGCATTATCATGGATTAAAGCATATGTTCCGGAGCTTTCCTGTGAGGACCAGGAGTATTGTGACGCAATGACTCTTTCCGGTACAAAAGTAGAAGGTTTTGAAAGATTAGACAAGAACCTGGAGAACATAGTAGTAGGACAGATCGTTTCCATCGAGCCTCATCCCGATGCTACCAAGCTGGTAGTATGCCAGGTGAATGTGGGAACTGAGACCATTCAGATCGTAACAGGTGCCCCCAATGTACAGGTGGGCCAGAAAGTCCCCGTAGTACTTGACGGCGGTAAAGTAGCAGGCGGCCATGACGGCGGTCCGTTGCCTGAGGATGGCATCACCATCAAAGCCGGTAAATTAAGAGGAGTACCTTCCTACGGTATGATGTGCTCTATCGAAGAACTGGGTTCTGACAGAGAGATGTATCCGGAAGCGCCGGAAGAGGGCATCTATGTTTTCGAAGATGATGTGGAAGTGGGCGCAGATGCAGTAGAGATTCTGGGACTTCGCGACACCGTATTTGAATATGAGATTACCAGTAACCGTGTAGACTGTTACAGCGTTCTGGGCATTGCCAGAGAAGCTGCAGCAACCTTCCGTAAGCCTTTTATCCCTCCTGTAGTGAAGGAGACAGGCAATGGTGAGGATGTGAATGATTATGTGAGTGTGGAAGTAAAAGATACCGACCTTTGCACCAGATACTGTGCAAGAGTCTGCAAGAATATCAAGATCGGTCCTTCTCCCAAGTGGATGCAGAGACGTCTGGCAGCCAGCGGTATCCGTCCTATTAATAACCTGGTGGACATCACCAACTATGTGATGGAAGAGTACGGTCAGCCCATGCATGCTTTTGATCTGGATCTGGTGGCAGGACACAAGATCATCGTTCGCCGTGCCAAGGATGGAGATGAGTTCCAGACTCTGGATGGTCAGATGAGAAAGCTTGACAGTGAAGTGTTGATGATCTGTGATGCAGAGAAGGAAATCGGTATCGCAGGTATCATGGGTGGAGAAAACAGTAAGATCACGGATGAGGTGAAGACGGTTCTGTTCGAGGCTGCTACCTTTAACGGTCCCAATATCAGAAAGTCTGCTAAGAGAGTGGGTCTTCGTACCGATGCATCCGGAAAATTTGAAAAAGGTCTGGATCCCAGAAATGCCGAAGCTGCCATTAACCGTGCTTGTCAGCTGATCGAGGAGCTTGGCTGTGGTGAAGTGGTAAGCGGCATGGTAGATGTGAAGGTGCCTCTTGCGCCTCTTCGCAGAATTGCCTTTGAGCCGGAAAGAATCAACAGTCTGCTTGGCACAGAGGTAAGTGCTGAGGAAATGTTGGAAATATTTGCAAGAGAAGATCTGGAATACGATGCAGAGGCTCGTGAACTGATCATTCCTTCTTTCCGTCAGGATCTGGAAGGCTTTGCAGATATTGCTGAGGAGATAGCACGTTTCTACGGTTATGATAAGATTCCTACTACTCTGCCAAGCGGTGAGGCTACTGCCGGTAAACTGTCTTATAAGCTTCGTATCGAGCAGAAGGCCAGGGATATAGCTGAGTATTGCGGATTTTCACAGGGAATGTGTTATTCCTTTGAAAGCCCCAAGGTATTTGATAAACTGTTGATCCCGGCAGATGACAGGCTTCGTCAGACGGTTACCATTTCCAATCCTTTGGGCGAGGATTTCTCCGTGATGAGAACCATTTCCTTAAACGGTATGCTCACCAGCCTTGCTACCAACTATAACCGTCGCAATAAGAATGTGAAGTTATATGAGCTGGGCAATATTTACCTGCCTAAGGCTGTGCCGGTGACAGAGCTTCCGGAGGAGAGAATGCAGTTTACTCTGCGCTTCTATGGGGATGGCGATTTCTTTACCTTAAAGGGTGTGGTAGAGGAGTTCTTTGAAAGTGTTGGCATGCACAAGAAAGTGGATTATGATCCCCAGGCAGGCAAGACCTTCCTGCATCCCGGTCGTCAGGCGCTGATTGTCTATGAAGGTACCGTTGTAGGTTACATGGGTGAGGTGCATCCGGAAGTACTGGACAATTATGATATCGGAACCAGAGCGTATGTGGCTGTGATCGATATGCCTGCTATGATTCCTTATACTACATTTGACCGAAAGTACACTGGTATTGCCAAGTTCCCTGCTGTCAGCCGTGACATCAGTATGGTGGTGCCTAAGAGTATCATGGTAGGTCAGATTGAGAAGGTGATCGCACAGAGAGGCGGTAAGATTCTGGAGAGTTATTCCTTGTTTGATATTTATGAGGGAAGCCAGATCAAGGAAGGCTATAAGTCTGTAGCGTATTCCATTACTTTCCGTGCCAAGGACAGAACCCTTGAGGAGAACGATATCACTGCAGCCATGAAGAAGATTCTGAATGGTCTGGAGCAGATGGGTATTGAACTGAGACAGTAATAAACGGGCATTGCCCGGAACATGTGGTGATACCGGACACCGTGGAGCCTTAGCTTCACGGTGCTCTGTGCGTAAGGTAATGTGTTGAAAGAAAGGAAAACTATGGAAAGAAAGAATACATGGGAATTATATGACGAGGCAGCACTTGCGGAGTTGGAAACGCTGAATCCCAATTATCGGGAATTTCTCGACAATGGTAAGACAGAGCGTGAGTGTATCGATACCATCGTAAATACCATTGAAGCAGCCGGTTATCGTGAACTGGAAGAACTGATCGCCGAGGGCAAAACGCTGAAAAAAGGTGACAAGATATATAGTGTCTGGATGAATAAGTCCATCGCCATGTTTCAGATCGGTTCCAAGAGTATGGCAGAGGGCATGAACATCCTGGGTGCCCATATTGACAGCCCTAGATTGGATGTAAAGCAGAATCCTCTGTATGAAGATGGGGGCTTTGCTTATCTGGATACCCATTATTACGGTGGTGTAAAGAAATACCAGTGGGTGACGATCCCACTGGCACTTCACGGTGTGATGGTGAAGAAGGACGGAACCACCATAGAAGTTAAGGTTGGAGAAAATGAAGATGATCCTGTATTCTTTGTATCGGATCTGTTGCCCCATCTTGCACAGGAACAGATGGAGAAAAAAGCTTCTGCACTGATTCCGGGAGAAGCATTGTATATTATCGTAGGAAATAAACCCATATTGGTTGAGACTAAGGTAGAGGATAAAAATGCCGATGGTAAGAAGGAAAAGGTAAAGGAAGCGGTAAAAGCTGGTATTCTGGAGATCTTGAAGGCACAGTATGAGATCGAGGAAGAGGATTTTATTTGCGCTGAACTTGAAGTAGTACCTGCGGGTAAAGCAAGAGAGGCAGGACTTGACCGCAGCA
>JAZRJO010000082.1:0-5604 GCA_045645825.1 Acetatifactor sp.
TCCAGTTGAAGCAGATTTTTCTTGGTCAGTTCATCCATCACTGCACAAACACCGCCTGCCTCATTCAGATCTTCCATATAGGTAGGACCCGCCGGTGCCAGATGACAAAGGTTCGGAGTTACTGCTGAAACGACATTGGCCACATCCAGATTCAGATCTACGCCGGCTTCTCTTGCAATTGCAGGCAGATGCAGCATGGAGTTGGTTGAGCAGCCAAGAGCCATATCTACAGTTAACGCATTCAGGAATGCTTTCTCAGTCATAATATCTCTGGGCTTAATATCCTTCTCTACCAGTTCCATGATCTTCATACCGGCATGTTTAGCCAGACGGATTCTCTCAGAATAAACTGCCGGAATCGTACCATTACCCTTAAGGCCCATACCGATCGCCTCAGTCAGACAATTCATGGAGTTAGCAGTGTACATACCGGAACAGGAACCACAGGTAGGACATACCTTTTCTTCGAACTCAGCCAGTTCTTCCATCGTCATGGTACCGGCTGCTACGCTGCCTACTGCCTCAAAC
This sequence comes from Acetatifactor sp., assembly GCA_045645825.1. Lineage (GTDB taxonomy): Bacteria > Bacillota > Clostridia > Lachnospirales > Lachnospiraceae > Acetatifactor. The sequence goes on from JAZRJO010000082.1 coordinate 529, forward strand.
ATGGCGGACAAACTTCGCTTCTGTCCGTGTACACGACCTGCCATCATAGGTCCACCTGATACAAATATAGTTGGAATATTCAATCTGGCTGCAGCCATCAAAAGTCCCGGAACATTCTTGTCACAGTTAGGGATGCATACAAGACCATCAAAGCCGTGTGCAAGGGCCATACATTCGGTACTGTCTGCAATCAGATCTCTGGTTACCAGAGAATATTTCATACCGATATGTCCCATGGCAATACCATCACACACTGCGATGGCAGGGAAAACCACCGGCATACCACCGGCCATGGCTACGCCCATTTTCACTGCCTCTGTGATCTTGTCCAGATTCATGTGACCGGGTACGATCTCGTTGTAAGAGCTGACGATACCGATCATAGGACGTCTGCGCTCTTCCTCTGTATATCCCAATGCATTAAAAAGACTTCTATGGGGTGCCTGCTGAGCACCTGTTTTAACAGAATCACTTCTCATATTCATTCTTCCTCTCTTTATTAATTGGCACTTTCCTTTTGCCTAGATACGCTCTACAAGCAGATCACCCATCTGACTGCAGCTTACCTTGGTACAACCTTCTGACATAATATCACCGGTGCGGTAACCATCCTTTAATACCTGCTTCACTGCATTTTCAATGGCCTCTGCCTCTTTGTCAAGGTCAAAGGTATAACGCAGCATCATAGCCGCACTAAGTATAGTCGCGATAGGATTTGCAATATTCTGCCCTGCGATATCCGGTGCAGAACCATGGCTGGGTTCGTACAGACCAAACTTGGTATCATTTAAGCTGGCACTTGCAAGCATTCCGATAGAACCTGTCACCATGCTGGCTTCATCTGACAATATATCACCGAACATATTCTCGGTCAGAATCACATCAAACTGTGCAGGATCCTTTACCAACTGCATGGCGCAGTTATCAACCAACATATGTTCCAAAGTCACCTCGGGATAATCCTTTGCCACCTCTATTACTACATTTCTCCACAATCTGGAGGAATCCAGTACATTGGCTTTATCCACACTGGTCACCTTCTTACGACGCTTCATGGCAATATCAAAGCCTTTGATGGCAATTCTGCGAATCTCATTCTCGTCATATGTAAGGGTATCAATCGCCTTTCGCACACCATTTTCTTCAATGGTCTTTCTCTCGCCAAAATAAAGGCCTCCGGTCAACTCTCTCATGATCATCATATCAAAACCGGCAGCACTGATTTCTTCCTTTAAGGGACATGCTCCTGCAAGCTCTTCGTAAAGAACTGCCGGGCGCAGGTTAGCAAACAGATTCAGCGCTTTACGGATCTTGAGAAGACCGGCTTCCGGACGTAAATGAGGGGGAAGCTGATACCAGGGCGATTTGGTAGTGTCGCCACCAATCGAACCCATCAAAACCGCATCAGCAGCTTTAGCTGTCTCGATCGCTTCATCCGTAAGAGGTACTCCATGCACATCGATGGATGCACCACCCATTAAAACATCCGTGTAATTCATGACATGACCGTATTTTACAGCCACCTTATTCAGTACCTTTTTTGCTTCTCCAATAATCTCCGGACCGATACCGTCTCCGGGGATACAAGTTATCTTCAATTCCATAATAATACACCTTTTCCTTTTAAGTTTATAGCAGAAAAGGACTGTGTACTATTGATATCAAATCAACATTCACAGTCCTTGTTTCTTTCTTTCGGATTTTTAAGCTTCTCCGGGCTTTTCTACACGTGTGATAGCTGATTTCTCCATAGGGATACGACAGTTCTTGTTATTACCGAATTCAACAATAACAGTATCATCTGTAATATCAATAATAATTCCGATCATTCCACCGGTAGTCAGTACACAGTCACCGATCTCTAATGCTGCAAGCATAGCTGCGACTCTCTTCCGTTCTTTCTTCTGAGGTCTCATTAAAAAGAACCACATTGCGCCAAAAATAACCGCATAAATCACAAAAGTAAGCATAAGACCCATTGTCCCGCCATTTTCCGCAACTGCTGCATCAGTTAATAAAATGCTCATTTTCTTTCCTCCTGCATTGTATTGCTTATTATCCAAGCCTTATTTCCTTATAATACACAAAAATCCATCTATAGGCAAGTAGTTTCTGAAAGAAATTATAAAATTTTTACTTCTGCTTTATGTGATAAAGTTCAAATGGATACTGAGATAACTGCATTTGTCCATAATGTGTCACCTCATATCCCTTGCTTTTCAAATCATTCAGGCCGTCTTTATTAATAGGAGAATCCACAAAATACCAAAATTCATCACAATTCACACTATTATAATCGCCATTTACAATCTCATGTCCCGGGAAATATTGCTCCAAAACTGTCCATCCCAGATGTCTCACACCCACAGTAACCATTTTGGCATCTTTATGAGGAACGCCGATGGTCTGAAGGGTCTGATCAGTCTTTATCTTCTCATGCTCGTAAATTGCATGATAATTTTTATAATTCTCAATGCCGATCACAAACAACGCGGCAAGAATCAGTACCAGAATAAATTTTCCTGCTCCCTGAAGCCGGAACAAACAATAGTAGGATCCCAGCTTTTCCAGAAACTTTAATATGCTGCTGCATCCTACTGTCAACGTAACCAATGCCACTGCACAAAGTGGATATAAATACCTTTCTACCATCAACGGACTAAATAAAACAGATATCAGATAACCGAATAAGAGCGTTCCGGCAATGGTTCCTGTACCAATCAGCAGAAAATACGTTTCATCAGACCAGCCCTTCACAGAAGGGTATTCTGTCTGCACAACAGTCTGACCGGCTTTTTTTTCCAACCGGAAAAATCCCGATTCACTAATGACTATTACCGGAATTATAAAAAGAAATAACGGAAGGATCAGCTTACTCATACCATTGCCGCCATATATCATATCCAGACACTTATCCAGGCCCAAAATTTCTGTGATCCATAAATCAGCAGATCCATATGTACCCATAGACAGATACATAAATATGAACCATGGAATGTACCCTGCAAGGAATGCGGCCACAGCACACATTCCCTTGATCCAGCTCTTTTCTCTTTTTTTTAGCCACACCGCAACACCCGTACAAAATACCAGTATACCGGCAGCTACAAGACCATAATAGTGCGAATATGCAGCTACAAGCCCCCACATCACCATACCAATCCAAGCTTTCTTATAATCTGCACAGATCACACGATACGCACAGTAAGATGCAAAGGCCAGCCCGGAAAATGTCATAGAATACATACGTATCTCGAGATTATATTGAATACAGGCAACACCAAGACCGGATACGATTACAAAGAAACCAGCCGGAAGCTTGCCAAAATGTTTAGGAAGCAATGTGACTGCAAAAAGAATACCACCCAGGAACGGAACCAGAGATGCTGCATGATATACTGTAATGGTATGACCGAACAGATCCCCAAAAACCTTTAACCATAAGTAATAAAGCGGAGGATGACTGTCCCAATAAAAAAGCACCTGCATAATCCCATACACATTATTTTTGACTGTGATAGCAGTAAAAGCTTCATCTCCCCAAACAGCATTATCGTTTATCATGCTTACATTCAGAATAACCACAAACAAAGCAAGAACATAAAAAATATATGGATAAATATACTTACGCAAAAAAGCAAGCGTTTTTATCTGTGAAAAATGATCCCCATTCACTCTTAGGGTGACTATCTTCCCTTTATGCAACCACTCTGCCGCTGCAATCCCCAACACAATCAGTATCTGCATACATACATATTTCAATGCAAAATCATTATGCGTTTTCATTTTCAGCATAAAGGAGGTTCCATCATTAGCAAAAACAGCCAACGCAACCAAAGTTATGAATAGAAGTGTCAGCATATATAAGACATATCTGAGAACCGATTCTTCCTTTGTTATTTTATGATTCCTGTGATAGCTTTTCCAAATCAATAAAGGAATAGCAGGCAAAAAAATAGTCAATATAAATGGTTGCATCATTTTTCCTCTCATTTGAAATCTTTAGTGATGTAGACTAATCCCTTGCTGTAGACATATTCTCAAGCTTATACTTCTTATAAGCTGCAAAGTTACCGGCATCCAAAGCATCTCGTATCTCTTCCATCATAGTGTTATAAAAATACAGATTATGAAGCACACATAGCCTCATACCCAACATCTCCTTTGCCTTTAACAGATGCCTGATATAAGCACGAGAATAACGTCTGCACACAGGACACTGACATCCTTCTTCGATAGTCCTGTCATCCAGCTCATATTTTGCATTAAACAAATTGATCTTACCATGGTTCGTATAAAGGTGACCATGACGACCGTTCCGGGTGGGGTACACACAATCAAAGAAATCCACGCCTCTCTCAACCGCTTCGAGAATATTGGCCGGTGTACCTACTCCCATCAGATAAGTAGGCTTTTCTTTGGGCAGATAGGGAACCACCTCGTCCAGAATGTGATACATCTCTTCATGGCTCTCTCCTACCGCCAATCCTCCAACTGCATAACCATCCAGATCCATCTCACGGATGATTTTTGCATGTTCAATACGAATATCATCAAAAATAGCACCCTGATTGATTCCAAATAACATCTGGTTAGGGTTGATTGTATCCTCAAGACTATTTAAACGTGTCATCTCCCGCTTACAACGCTCCAGCCACCTGGTAGTCCGTTCTACGGAAGCCTGAACATATTTCCTGTCGGCCTTACTTGGCGCACATTCATCAAAGGCCATAGCGATGGTAGATGCCAGATTAGACTGAATCTGCATACTCTCTTCCGGTCCCATAAAAATTTTTCGTCCATCAATATGAGAGTTAAAAAAAACTCCTTCTTCCTTGATTTTACGAAGACCTGCCAGCGAAAACACCTGAAATCCACCTGAGTCAGTTAAAATAGGCTTGTCTCAGGACATAAACTTATGAAGTCCCCCAAGCTGCTTGATCACCCTGTCACCCGGTCGCACATGCAGATGATACGTATTGGAAAGCTCCACCTGGGTCTTGATCTGCTCCAGATCTGATGTGGCCACAGCCCCTTTGATAGCCGCCACCGTCCCCACATTCATAAAAACCGGCG
>JAZRJO010000083.1:0-1798 GCA_045645825.1 Acetatifactor sp.
CTGGTTGTATGTGCAGACGGTACTTACTATACTACCAACTTTGATTTGAGCAACCGCTACCAGGGAGAGCTTTTAAAAGTTGAGAAATTTGACCAGGAAAAGACCTTCAGCGCAATCTACGTAGACGGCGAAACCGGATTCCACTACATAAAGAGGTTCTCTTTTGAACCTTCCGACAATGTGCCGCAGCTGTTCATCTCGGATGCCCCGGGATCACGCTTTGTGGAACTTTCTGAGGATCTCCATCCGCAGGCACTCATCACCTTTGGAGGCAAGCATGCCAAGAGGGAGAATGAGGCAATTGACGTTGAGGAGTTCATTGGCAAGAAAGGCTTCAGGGCAAAAGGAAAGAGGGCAACAGCATTTGAGGTGGAGAGCGTAAAATTCATTGAACCGCTGCAGAAAGAGGAGCCGGAAGATGAAAATCTTCCCGACAGTCCGGTTGGGGACCCAGATGCACAGGCATCTGCAGAAGCCTCTTCCGGAGAAGGATTTGCTCCTGGGTCTACTGTAGAGTTTGATGAACCTACATTGTTCTAAAGTTAATAATATAAAAGAAGATGTATATGAAAAATGAGGACCTCATTCGACGGTTACGAGTTATTGCGTAAGCAATGACGAAGTAGAGGAGACTGTGTCGTCCTTATTTTCATATACATCTTCTTTGATGCTATCGGGATTAAAATGATCATTACATTATGTGGCTTCATGGGATGTGGAAAAAGTACTCTGGGAAGGGGACTTGCGCAAGCATGCGGCTGCAGATTCATTGATCTGGATGACTATATAGAGGACAAGTGGGCAATGAAGGTCCCAACCATCTTTGAAAAAAGGGGAGAGGAGTGGTTCCGTAATGAGGAGTGTAACTGCCTCAATGAAATTATTGAGGAGTACAACTATCTGAATTCCAAAAATCCATATAATCTGGTGGTAGCCCTTGGCGGCGGCACTGTAATATCTGAACAAAGTGCTGCTGTTGTGCGTGAGCATACCACATGCGTGTACCTGGAGTGCCCTAAAGAAACACTCCTGAGGCGTCTTGTAAAGAACAATTCCCGCAGGCGCCTTCTGGCGGGCAAATCTGAGGAGGAGATGGCTGGTGCAATTGATGAGATGATGCAGCGCCGGGAGGAGATTTATCGCAATTCTGCGCACCATGTCTACCATACTGCCGGAAAGAGGATGATGGAGGTTATTGGAGATTTCAGGGAGAGGTTCTGTTTGTGAGAGGAGGATTCTTTTTTGGTAAGGGTATTCTTTTTGGCAAGAGGTTAAGCTCATCAACCGCCTCTCCAGGTATCAGTAAAGCATATTAGCGTCCTTAACCCTCAGGTGTCACTGAAGGTTAAGGACGCCAATCGTTTATATACTGCGCAGAAACATGGTACATGCACTTAACCTCTTGGGAAAATTTACACCTATAAATCCCACTTTCCTACACTTACAACCCATATCACTTCAATTTTTTAAGTTCAAAGCCTTTCCGCCATGGTCTTCCCGATAATTTTCCGTATCTTTATAGCAGCCTACCGAATATATCACTAATTACCAAACTCTTAAGTCTATTAAGGATTCATTATTTTCAAAGGTTTTTTATATTTTTAAAACTGTTACTTATGAATAATCCTTATATTATTTTTAGGAATACTATTATGCTCCTGTTTAAAATACTGATAATATTAACTTATCATATTTTATCATATCTCTTGAGTATGACTTTTTGCCTATTTCTTGAGTTTGGGAATTGTTGCATGCCTTATGAGATATGTAATATTCCACAAAATCTATTATTTATACT
>JAZRJO010000084.1:0-2119 GCA_045645825.1 Acetatifactor sp.
GTGGGATGATGAGACCTGTCAGAATTATGCGGAATGGAACAGTGGGTCGGTGAAATATCAATTATGGCTGGAGGATGAAGAGTCGATCGCAGCCAAGCTTAGTGTGATGTCAGCACAGAAGATTGCCGGTGTGGCAGTGTGGAGACTGGGATATGGTACTGAGAGTGTCTGGAATCTGATTCGTGGATATGTAAGTCAATAGTTATTTTTTGGGAGAAAGGTCTCATATACTATACAAAGTCCTTGTGATGGGGAGTTAGTGTATGAGTAAATTCCAGGATAAACTGTTATCTATGGTCATGGGGTGTCTGCTTGTGGTATCCATGTTGGTGTTGTCTAAAGAGGCGGCTGAGTATACTGCCTCAGGGGCGGTGCAGGTGGGAGAGCAGGCAAAGGAGCGGAACCCCTGTGTGGTTATAGATGCAGGACATGGCGGCAGTGATCCGGGTAAGGTGGGTATCAACGGTGCTTTGGAAAAGGATATCAATCTGAATGTTGCCCTTTTAGTAAAGCAATTTCTGGAAGCCAATGATGTAGAGGTGGTTCTTACCAGAGAGACAGAGGAAGGTCTGTATGATGAGAATGCCTCTAATAAAAAGGTGCAGGACATGAAGCGGCGTGTCAGTATCATTGAACAGACGGATCCTACTTTGACTGTGAGTATTCACCAGAACAGCTATCCGGAAGAATATGTCCATGGCGCACAGGTGTTTTACTATGACACCAGTGTAGAGGGGAAGGAACTGGCTGAACTGATTCAGGAGCGTCTGGTGGAAGACATTGATCCCCTGAATCACAGGCAGGTTAAGGCCAATGACAGTTATTATCTTCTGAAGAAGACTGCTTCGCCCATAGTGATCGTTGAGTGTGGTTTTTTGTCGAATTCCGAAGAGGCAGCTAAGCTATGTGATCCGCTGTATCAGGAGAAGCTTGCGTGGGCAATTCATTTGGGAATACTGCAATATCTCAATACTTTATGAGAAAGAGGATGGAGAGTGACGTATTATAAAATGGAAACGAGAATGATAACCATAAAGGAAGAAAATATAGAGGAAGAAAGCAGTGAAGCATTGTTACAGGAAGCCGGAGAGATTCTGAAAAGAGGCGGATTGGTCGCGTTTCCCACAGAGACAGTCTATGGATTGGGCGGAGATGCACTGAACCGGGATTCTTCCCGCAAGATTTATGAGGCCAAGGGAAGACCTTCTGACAATCCGCTGATTGTTCATATCAGCAACTGGGAGGATATATACCAAATTGTGGAGAAGGTATCTGAGGAAGCCGAAAAGATCGCTGAAGCTTTCTGGCCCGGGCCGCTTACCATGATCCTGCCCAAATCACAGACGGTTCCTTATGAGACCACAGGCGGTCTGAATACTGTGGCGGTCCGGATGCCTTCTCACAAGGTGGCGCAGAAGCTGATCGCATATGCAGGTGGTTTCGTGGCAGCTCCAAGTGCCAACATCTCCGGTAAGCCCAGTCCTACCCAGGCCAAGTATGTGGCGGAGGACATGGATGGAAGGATAGATATGATCATTGATGGTGGAGAGGTGGGGATAGGTCTGGAATCTACCATTATTGATCTGACAGTGTCACCGCCTCAGATATTGCGCCCGGGATTTATTACGCAGAAGATGTTGTCGGAAGTATTGGGAGAAGTGGACACAGATGTGACCATATTAAGAGCTGACAGTGGACAGGCTCCCAAGGCACCCGGCATGAAGTACCGCCATTATGCTCCCAAGGGTGAATTGACCATTGTCAAAGGACCCAGAGAGGCGGTTGTAGAGTATATCAACAGAGAGGCGAAGAAGGCACAACTGGCAGGTGAGAAGACAGGTGTCATCGGCACCCGGGAGATGCTTGCCGACTATCGTGCGCAGGTGGTGAAAAGCGTGGGCAGCCGCGAAGATGAGCTAAGCATCGGAAAACGCCTATATACCATTTTGCGAGAGTTTGACGATGAGAATGTGACCAGAATCTATTCCGAGGCTTTTGACACCCAGGGGTTTGGACAGGCCATCATGAATCGGCTTTTAAAAGCAGCCGGACATAATGTAGTGGATCTTAATCTTGTATAAAATACAGGAATATGTTATGATATACTAAATGTTTTCTG
>JAZRJO010000085.1:0-1852 GCA_045645825.1 Acetatifactor sp.
TCTTCCAGTTCTTCCAGGGATTCTCTTGTCTGCTTAAAATAATTCTTGCGTTCATCTACCTTGGTGATCACGATGCCAAGCATAGAAAGCTCAGGTGCCATTTCTTGAGTTGATTGTAAGAATTCAAACATATTGGCTAGACCAAACAATCCCCAAGGGCTGGCTTCTACAGGAATTACCAGATAATCAGAAGCGCACAGAAGGTTCATGACCCATCCGCCCAGTGTAGGGGGTGCATCCAGCAATATGTAATCATATTCACCACTCTCTTTTACTGTTTTTAAAAGCTTACGCAGGATAAACTCTCTCTGCCACTTGGTAAAAAGTTCATATTCAATGGAACTCATCAAAGTGGAGGAAGGAACCAGGTCCACGTTTTCAAAGGGTGTGGAAATAATATAGTTCTTTAAGTCTTTTTGCTCTTTAATGGCGTGATAAAGGTTCTTACCGTTTCTGGCGTATTCCAATACCGTTTCCTCGTCCAGGAAGGAAAGGGAAAGATTCAGCTGCATGTCACCGTCCATCATCAATACTTTCTTGCCGGACTGGGCAAGGGCTGCGCCTACATTGGAACAGGTTGTGGATTTGCCGCTTCCGCCTTTGTTATTGGCAAAGCAGATTACAGTTGTCTTTTTCATGGCTTTTTCCTCTTTTATTGTCTTTTTCTGAATAGTTACTCTTCTTCCTTAAACTGCTCAGCCAATGTCTTATTTACCTTCTTCCGGGTAATTTCCATCAGCCCCAGCGGTGTAATATCAACCACAGTGGTGTGAACAGGGTCTGTTTGTACCAATTCTTTCATGGTATCCAGAAGTTTCTCTTGCTTTGCAGTATCCGGCATATTAATAAAGTCGATGAGAATGATGCCGGAAAGGTTGCGCAGGCGTATCTGCAATGCAATTTCCTGTGCTGCTTCCAGATTGATTCGGTAAAAAGCTTCTTGGGATGCCCTTCTGGCGTCGTATTTGCCCGAATTAACGTCGAAAACAGTCAGAGCTTCTGTTACATCTATTATAAGGTATGCCCCTGATTTCAGCCAAATACGGCGTGACAGGGCCTCTGCCATTCCGGTGTCAAGGCTATAAAGGTTTTTTAACGGGTAAGAGGCATCCGCATAAAGTCGTAGTGCCTTTCCACGTTCTTGAAAAAAGGGAAGCATCTCTTCATAAAGCTTGGGACAGTCAGTGACGACTTCTTCATATTCTCCTGCAGGTATTTGGCAGACAGATACCTCCCAAGGCGCCCTGGGCCCAGAAAGGCAGGCAAAACAGGTACTATGCAATGCTTTGGTAAAGAGCATCACAAATTGTGCTTCCAACTCTTCCAGTTCCGAAAGAAAAATGCTTTCCCCGTCCTCTTCCTCCAGAAAATCTGCCGCCTCTGTACGGATCACCACAGTGTATGGAGGCATCTGCTTAAGCTGTCTAAAGTTCCTGTCTTTATCAATTACCCCCTTCTTACGAAGCACTGCGCATACTCTGCTCTTCTGCTCTTTTGAAAGCTTGGAGGAGATGCCGATTTTGCAGGACTCTGTGGTAAAAACACAATAACGTCCTTGCAGCGTGATCTTTGTGGTGGCCGCAGCCTGTTTGGTCTTAAGAGCATCCCGTTCTATTTGCAAAAGAAGCTCATCACCTTCCAGAATGCGACCATCAAAACTTCTGTTTACCATAAAAGGAGCCTTGTGCTGATCAGTCGGTAGGTATACCAGCTCTTTATCAGCAATTTCGACAAAGCAGGCATCCATATTTTTACAGACGTTTTTTACTTTGCCAAGATAAATGGCACCTACACGGCTTTGCTTCTTGGGAAACAAAGCTGCTTGAAGCAGTCTGTTATCATGAAGAAGAAA
>JAZRJO010000086.1:0-4343 GCA_045645825.1 Acetatifactor sp.
CTGAGAAGCCTGAACTGCTGTATACAATTGTCTGCTGACACACAGTTCTGCAAATGTAAAGAAACTGGCATCTCTGCCATGATCGTAGTCACGCACTGCTTTAAACAGACCGATCATCCCTTCCTGGATCAGATCCTCATTGTCACCGCCCAGAATATGCATGGATTTGGCTTTACTGCGCACCAGGTTCTTATACTTTTCACAGATATGATCCATGATGCCTTCTTCACCGTTTCGCAGTCTGTCGATGAGTTCTTCATCCGGTATATTCTCATAATCCCGATATAGCTTCCGACTCTCCAATGATGTATCCTCCCACAATACAGTATCCCCAGCCGCCTGCGCTGCCACTATAGAAGCCTCTGGCGCACGATCTCATAAGCCAGCACACCCGCTGCCACCGAAGCATTCAGGGAATCAATGTCTCCCTTCATGGGTATGGAAGCTATCATGTCGCACTTCTCCTTCACCAGCCTGCCTACCCCTTCTCCCTCGTTACCGATCACCAGCCCGATAGGTCCCTTCAGATCCAGCTGATACATAGTGGTGCCGCCCATATCTGCGCAGACAAACCATAGTCCTTCCTTCTTCAACTCTTCGATGGTCTTTGCCAGATTAGTCACTCTGGCTACCGGCGTGTAATTCAGGGCACCAGCTGAGGTCCTTGCTACTGTGGCCGTCAGTCCCACCGCCCTGTTCTTCGGGATGATGACACCATGAGCACCTGCCAGATTAGCTGTCCTGATAATGGCTCCCAGATTGTGAGGATCCTCAATATTATCCAAAAGGAAAAGAAACGGTGCCTCCCCTTTTTGTCTGGCAATATTCAGAATGTCCTCCACCTCCGCATACTCATAGGCGGCAGCATAAGCGATCACTCCCTGATGCTTGCCGGTCTCAGACATCTGATCCAGACGCTCTCTTGTCACATACTTTATCAAAGTATCATGTTTCTTGGCTTCTCTCTTGATGGTCATGATGGGACCATCCTGACAGCCGTCAAGAATAAATATCTTGTCAATGGGCTTACCTGCACGATAAGCCTCTATTACAGCATTTCTGCCTTCTATGGTAAATTCCTGATATCCCATTTCTTTCCTTTCTTCGCCGCTACGGCTTCTCAAGCTTCTAAATCGACATACCCAGCTTTGTAATGCCCCTCTTTACCAGATACAGCATTCTTTCGGTCTGTCCTGTCAGATACAAGTATCCCACCAACGCTTCGAAGCCTGTAGCCTTACGGTAATCTTGAATGGAAGCATTCTTAGGTACTGTATAAGACTTGGCATTTTTACCCCGCTTATACACTGCCGCCTCATCCTCAGTCAGTTCTTCCAAAAGTGCCTCAATCATAGCAGCCTGCGTACCGGCCTGCACATATCTGACCGTACGCTTATGAAGCTCATTGGCCGCCCGATTGGCACGCTCCACTACCACTGTCCGAATGATCACTTCATAAACCGCATCACCAATATAAGCAAGGGGCAGTGGTGAGTAAGAACGCACATCCGTTTCTTTACAGTCAAAGGTTTCTTTGATCTGTTCCAACAATTCTAAGCTTTTTTCCATTTTACTCCCTCACGGGTATCTTCCAGAATGATCCCCTGCTCAAGCAATTCATTTCTGATGGCATCTGCCAGTGCAAAATTCTTCTCTTTCTTGGCAGCTTTGCGTTCTTCGATCTTAGCCAATACATAAGCTTCCAGCTGCGCATCCACACCACTCTCTTCCACAACCTCTGCCTTCAGAAGATCCAGGCTTAAGACTTCGTCAAAGCTTCCAATAATAGCACGCTTGGTGGCACCTGAAAGTTCCGCCTTCAGTACATCATACAACAGCGTGATACCCATAGAGGTATTCACATCATTGCCTACAGCCTCCACAAACTTGGCCTTATATTCCTTTACAGTAGCCTGATCTGCAATGCCTTCTGTGGGCAGATCTGCAATACGCTTCTTTAATTTCTTGTAGGTACCTGCTGCCTGATCCAGGGCTTCAAAAGAGAATACCAGAGGCTTTCTGTAATGGGACTGGAGACAGAATAATCTGTACGCCAGCGGATCATAGCCCTTACTCTCCAGAAGAGATACTGTCAGAAACTCTCCCTTGGACTTACTCATTTTACCGGACTGATCATTCAAATGATGCACATGGAACCAGTAATTACACCATTTATGGCCAAGATAGGCTTCACTCTGTGCAATTTCGTTGGTGTGATGAGGGAACATATTGTCAATACCGCCGCAGTGGATATCCATGTACTCACCCAGATGCTTCATACTGATGCAGGAACACTCAATATGCCAGCCGGGATAACCAACACCCCAGGGACTGTCCCATTTCAGGGCCTGATCTTCAAATTTAGACTTGGTGAACCACAGCACGAAATCATTCTTATTTCTCTTATTCTCATCCTCAGTCACATCCTCACGCACACCTACCATCAATTCTTCCTCTGTCTGATTACCGAACACATAGTAAGTGGAAAGCTTGGAGGTATCAAAATAAATATTTTCACCGGCCTGATAAGCGTAACCTTTTTCCAAAAGCACCTTGATCATCTCGATGAAGTTGTCAATGCAGTTGGTAGCCGGCTCCACCACGTCTGGCGTCTTAATATTCAATTTGGCACAATCAGCAAAAAACGCATCTGTATAGAACTTTGCTATCTCCATGACCGTTTTATGCTCTCTCTTAGCACCCTTCAACATCTTATCCTCACCGGTATCGGCATCTGAAGATAAGTGCCCTACATCCGTGATGTTCATAACACGCTTTACGTCATAATCTGCATAGCGCAGAATCTTCTCCAGCACATCCTCCATGATATAACTTCTCAGATTACCAATATGTGCAAAATGATAAACGGTAGGACCACAGGTATACATATTGACCTTGCCTTCCACATTGGGTACAAATTCTTCTACATTCTTTGTCAGTGTGTTAAATAACTTCATTGCATTATTTCCTCCTTGTTCTCTCTATCGTTGTTTCTAAGACCCTTCTTTATATTCTTAAGCTCTTCTTCCATTTCAAGCAGACGGCGACTCATCTGTGTATTACTCATCTGCAGATTCGCAATTTCCTCTTTCACAGGGTCCGGCAGATCCGTCTGGTTCATGGTCTCTCTGGGAATGGAAATATTATCGCGTTTCACCACACGCCCCGGCACACCTACCACTGTAGAATTGGGGGGCACTTCACTTAGAACCACACTACCCGCACCGATCTTGGAATTCTCACCAATGGTGAAAGACCCCAACACCTTGGCTCCTGCACTGATCATTACATTGTCTCCTACGGTTGGATGACGCTTGCCATGCTCCTTACCGGTTCCTCCCAATGTCACGCCCTGATACAGCGTCACATTGTTGCCAATGACGGCAGTCTCTCCAATGATCACACCATTACCGTGATCAATGAAAAAACCCTTACCAATCTGTGCGCCCGGGTGAATCTCGATCCCGGTCTTACGCACACCTCTCTGAGAAACTAATCTTGCCAGAAAATAATGCTTTTTCAAATAAAGCTTATGTGCCAGTCGGTAATGCATCATTACCTTAAAACTGGGATAAAGCAACACCTCCATGGCTGAATGAATGGCCGGATCCCGCTCCTTGATAATGCGGATCTCTTCTTTAATATTACTGAACAACCCCATGGGAATTCCTCCTATTATTTTACGCCGCTAAAAAACCGCCAATAAATCCAATCACTTAGAGACGAATTTATCCGCGGTTCCACTCTACTTAAGGTCTTAATACCTTCCCTCATTGCGGTTAACGCCCGCCTACGTGTCCGGATACTAATGATTCAATAAAATACGTTTTTCCCGGACCGGCTCACAGATGCACTTCCTGCTCCTACGGTCAGGATCACTTACAGCCGATGGTGATCCCTCTCTGACACCTTACGAAAACAGTACTCTCCCTGCTCATTGCCTTTTATCATTCACTTACTTAATAAGATATGCAAAAAAACAACTTTTGTCAAGTATATTTTAAAAAATCATAACAGTTCATCCACAAGTGGTAACAGTCCTGCCAAGGCTGATGAACAGGCGACAAACACAACCCTGTGGCAGGCTGATGATTCCCCGGGGAGGGACGACCTGTGGCTGTTTGTTTCGACATCTGCAAAATTGTTAGAGTTACTTAGGCTTAAGAATTGCCTGAAATGAAAGCGTTAGAGCACAAAACGACAACATGTTTGAGCGCGCAAAGCGCGTGAGTTTTGTCGTTTTGTGCTCTGCCCTTAGCTTACATTTCAGGCGATTCTCAAGCCTTAGTAACTCTTACAGTTTTGCAACTGCAAACAAACAGCCACAGGTCGTCCCTCCCCGG
>JAZRJO010000087.1:0-1877 GCA_045645825.1 Acetatifactor sp.
TAGCAAGTTTAACTTCCTGTGGGTGACTGAGTTCCCTCTGCTTGAGTGGAGCGAAGAAGATGGACGGTTTGTGGCCATGCATCATCCGTTTACCATGCCCATGGATGAGGATCTGGAATATCTTGACACTGATCCCGGCAAAGTACGTGCCAAGGCTTATGACATCGTATTGAACGGTGTAGAGCTGGGCGGCGGTAGCGTGAGAATCTTCCAGAACGATGTGCAGGAGAAGATGTTTGAGGTACTTGGCTTTACCAAAGAACAGGCTTATGACAGATTCGGTTTCCTGTTAAATGCCTTTAAATATGGTGTGCCTCCTCATGCGGGACTGGCCATCGGTCTTGACCGTTTTGTAATGCTTCTGGTGAAGGCAGAAAGTATTCGCGAGGTAATTGCATTCCCGAAGGTGAAGGATGCCTCCTGTCTGATGACCAATGCACCGGATGTGGTAGATCAGAATCAGCTGGATGAGCTGTATCTTAGATGTGTGCCTGTAGAGGAACAAAATTAGAAAAATATGTGGTATAGATTTGCCCGGCAGTAATTCCTGCCGGGCGAAAGTTTTAGCACAAAAGTTTTAGTAAAAATGTTTGGATAGGAGGAGAATCCTATGAAACGATTATTGATTTATCTGAAAGAATATAAAAAAGAATGTGTTCTGGCACCGTTATTTAAGCTGTTGGAAGCTTTTTTTGAGTTGATGGTGCCCCTTGTTATGGCAAATATCATTGACAGAGGGATTGCAGACCGTGATATGGGTTACATAGGTAAGCTGGGGCTTTCTCTTTTGGGTCTGGGTCTGGTGGGTCTGGTCAGTGCCATCACTGCCCAGTATTTTGCAGCCCGGGCTGCTGTGGGTTTTTCTGCCAAGGTAAGGCAGGCGCTATTTGATCATATTCAATGCTTGAGCTTTACCAATATAGATAAGGTGGGAACCTCTACGATGATCACCAGAATGACCAGTGACATTAATCAGGTACAGTCCGGTGTCAATATGGTGTTACGTTTGTTCTTGCGCTCTCCCATCATCGTATTTGGTGCCACGATCATGGCGTTTACCATCGATGTGAAAAGTGCCTTTGTTTTTGTGGTGGCCATACCGCTTCTGGCTGTGGTGGTGTTTGGTATCATGATGGTGACTATTCCGTTATATCGAAAGGTGCAGTCAGCTCTGGATAAAGTGCTGGGAATTACCAGAGAGAATTTAACCGGTGTCCGGGTGATCCGCGCATTTTCTCAGGAGGAAGAGGAGGAAGAGCGCTTTCGAGAGAATCATACGAATCTGGTTTCCCTTCAGATGTTTGTGGGTAAGATCAGTGCCTGCATGAATCCTGTGACGTATGTGATCGTAAATGGTGCAATCATCGCACTGATCTATGTGGGAGCCATTCAGGTAAATGCGGGAAATCTATCACAGGGGCAGGTGGTTGCCATTATTAATTATATGTCTCAAATTCTCATTGAGCTGGCGAAGCTGGCCAACCTGATCATAACTATAACAAAAGCAATGGCCTGTGCAGATCGAGTAGCGGCAGTGTTTGAGATTCAAGACCCCCAACTGTGCGGTGCAGATCAGGGGCGTCAGTTTGTCGACAGCCGGGAGACAGAACATGTTGTCCGGGAAAAGCCTGTTCCTTTTCTGCAGTTTGATCATGTGTCTCTGACCTATGAAGGTGCAGGTGACAAGACTTTGCAGGATATGAACTTTATCGTTGAGAAAGGTCAGACCATCGGCATCATCGGCGGCACCGGATCCGGCAAGACATCGTTGGTGAATCTGATCCCGGGATTTTATCCGGCCACTGAGGGGGCCATTCGTCTGGAGGGCAGAAATGTTGCTGAGATTCCTGAAAAGGAGCTGAGAATGCGGATTGGTG
>JAZRJO010000088.1:0-3688 GCA_045645825.1 Acetatifactor sp.
CCAGCGGCAGGAAGCCTACTACAGCGCCCACACCACCAATGATACCATCAACCAAAAGAGATTGCAAGAAGGCCGACGAACCTTCTGCCAGACCTGCCACCCACTCCTGGAACGTCTCGATCCAGCCTACCAGCCAATCTGCAATCCAAGTACCCACTGTGGACTGAGATATGTAAAATACCAGGAACATAACCACTGCAAAAATAGGAATCCCAACCCACTTATTGGTCAGTACTTCGTCAATCTTATCCTGTTTGTTATATTCTTTGGTAAGCACTTTACGCTTTTCCACATCTTTCACAATTTCATTCACAAATGCAAACCGCTTTCTGTCTGCCACCTCTACGGCTGCCTTATCTTCCAGATCAAGATCCGCCTGCACATAAGGTGCCTTCTGCACCTTACCAACAAGACCGGCCGCTGCATTTACCACATTCTTCAAACCATTATTGCCGGAAGATGTAGAAATCGTCTCCAATACCGGACAGCCCAGTTTCTCAGACAAAAGCTGTGTATTGATCTTGGTAGCCTTCTTTACGTTAATATCACTCTTATTGAGAGCAACCACTACCGGAATCCCCAGTTCCAGAAGCTGTGTGGTAAAGAACAGACTACGACTCAAATTTGTGGCATCTACAATATTGATGATCGCATCCGGCTTCTCATGTTTCACATAACCGCTGGTAATGCTCTCCTCTGAGGTAAAAGGAGACATGGAATATGCCCCGGGCAGATCTACTGCGATCAACTCTTCTGCCGCGTCATAAAAACTTTTCTTAATGGGGCTTTCTTTCTTCTCTACGGTAACTCCCGCCCAGTTACCTACACGCTCAGTTCTTCCTGTCAGCGCATTGTACATTGTGGTTTTTCCGCTGTTGGGATTTCCGGCTAATGCAATTCTCATAATGAATCCTCCTGATTTTTACCCTGATACTTTTGTTAGTTTTCTTTTTCTTTTGTTAGTTTTATCTAACCATTGGTGATAAAAAATAGTGTATAAAAATATTATTATATTGAAATAGCTTGGGCCAAATCATTATCAATGTTATATCTGGCGTCCTTAATTGAAACCACACAACCACCCTTCTTATGTGCGATCACTGTGACCGGCTCTCCGCTGTAGCACCCCAGTGAAAAAAGAAAGGAATTTAATTCTTCATCTTCTGTAACAATATCTTTAATAATATATTCGACACCGGCATCGGCATTCATCAAATTCATAATATCCTCCTTGCACTCGCATGAAACAAACCATTTTAAGTTCGCTCTATCTATCGTTAGTTTTGTCTAACTTCTTTTGATTTTAATACAATTACACTGCATTGTCAACATCTTTTTCAATTTTTTTCCAAAATTATTTTACCTTGCCCTGATACTAAGTTTGTGATATACTACTAATTAGTTAGTTGGCAACAAATGAAAGGTATGGTGGTAATTATGCATATAAATGAATCAGCGGAGAACTATCTGGAAACGATTCTGCTTTTAAGCAAGACCAAACCGGTGGTACGGTCGGTAGATATTGCAGAAGAACTGGGGTTTAAGAAGTCCAGTGTCAGTGTAGCCATGAAGAATCTCCGTGAGAAGGAGCATATCACCGTTACCAGAGAAGGCTTCATCTATCTGACAGATACCGGCAAGGCCATTGCAGAGATGATTTTTGAACGTCACAAATTACTGACCCAGTGGCTTGTTCGTCTCGGTGTATCGCCCGATACTGCCTCTGAGGATGCCTGTAAGATTGAACATGTGATCAGTCAGGAAAGCTTCGAAGCCATCAAAAAACATATTCAAAAATAAAAACATGGGATGTGGCTTTTCCCGATCAGCCACATCCCTTTTATATTTCAAAATATACTCTATACCAAATTACGAATACCTTCGCATATCCTTCTTGCCACTACCGGATTATTCATGGTATAAAGGTGAATCCCATCCACATCATTGGCCAAGAGATCAATGATCTGGCTAAGGGCATATGCCATACCCGCATCGAACAATGCTTCCTTATCATTCTCATACCGATTCATGATCTTACGGAAACGCTCCGGCAAAGACGCACCACACAAAGTCACCATACGTTCAATCTGAGCCTTATTGATCACCGGCATGATTCCCGGAGTAACCGGCACCTCAATCCCGGCAATCCTGCAATCCTCCAGAAAAGAATAAAACATATTATTCTCAAAGAAAAGCTGAGACAATAAAAACTCATCACCGGCATCTACTTTTGCCTTCAAATGCCTCATCTCTGCCACTCTGCTTGCAGACTCGGGATGACACTCCGGGTAACAGGCACCGCCTACGCAGAAATCTCCTTTGCTCTTCAGATAAGCTGTAAGCTCATTGGCATGCTTAAAATCTTCCTTCGCCGGAATATCCGGGTTCCGATCGCCACGAAGAGCCAACACATTCTTAAGATCATTCTCCAGAAGAATCTGGGAAAACTCATCAATCTCAGCCTTGGAATAAGTCAGACAAGTCAAATGCACCACCGGCTCTATATGATACTCATGCTTTATCTTCTTGGCAAGCTCAATGGTCCTGTTGTTATTGGAACTTCCCCCTGCGCCAAATGTGACACTGATAAAGTCCGGCTTCAGCTCACTTAAAATTGCCAACGTCTCATCAATATTCTGCAGAGCTGTCCCATGCTTTGGTGGAAAAATTTCAAATGACAGCACCGGACGCTTCTTTTTATGTATCTCACTGATTTTCATTGATATGTACTTCCTTTTTCCTTTTTTCTTTTTTAGCCCAACTTTCCGGCCGAATAGTTTAAACAAATTGTAATCCCACAAGAGCATTACGTCAAGCTTTTTCTTTTGGTGTTGACAAATTCTATTGACTATGTTAGTATACTTTGTGAACTGTTTATTTTGTAAACCAAGTGCGTTTGAGAGGAATAAAACTATGAAGGATTTAAATGAGCGACTTTTAGAAGTATGGTTAGAGCTTTCTATGGCAATTAATAATGAGAGAGTTGTTTCTGATGTACCCTTTAATGAGTCATTGATCTGTAATATTCTTTATCGGGCACAAATGCAGGATCCGGGCAGTAGTCTGACGGCAACAGATCTATGTAATGCCACCAGAATGCTGAAATCTCAGATGAACCGGACCCTGAACAGTATGGAGGAGAAGAGCTTCATCACGAGAAGGCGTTCCGAATCAGACAAACGGCTTGTGTTCGTAACTTTAAACCTGGAGAAAGCCATTCCCTATCAGGAGCAACATTCCAAGATCCTTGAACTGATTGATATCATTATCGAGCAAATGGGGGAGGACAAAGTCCTTCAGACCATTGACTTACTAACTCAAATTTCCAATATTGCAAGAGAGGTATTATCATGATCAGAATTATCGTAGACTCCTCTGCCGACTATCAGGCAAAGGAATTACAGGCACAAAATATAGAATTAGTCCCCATCACCGTGACCATCAGCGACCGCTCCTACTTAGACGGCATCGATTTAGAACGGGATACTTTTTATGAAATACTTGCAGAGAGCGGCCAATTCCCCAAGACTTCCCAGCCCTCTCCCCAAGCTTATCTGGATGTTTTTCTGGATGCCAAGGATCCTTCCCTGTCTGCGTTTTTGAACAACTGCGCCCGTCTGCTGGCCACTGTGACCAACAACGCGTTGCTTACCCTCGTCCCTGATAAGCTGATCCTGATGGGCGATCT
>JAZRJO010000089.1:0-2103 GCA_045645825.1 Acetatifactor sp.
GTTGGCTTATTTGGAGAGAGTATTTTGAATAAAAATATTTTAAATAAATTTTCAAACTGTAAAGAAAAAATACTTGACACCCATGCATTTCTGTAGTATGATAAGCAAGGTGTTTCGCACGAACGCGCTTTTTTGTGCCGATCAACTAAGAGAAAGTGGATGGTCCCATGGAAAAAATATTTGAACAAGGGTTGTTGTATGATTTCTACGGCGAACTGCTTACCCCTCACCAGAGGAGCATCTATGAGGATGCAGTGTTCAATGATATGTCTCTGGGAGAAATTGCAGAAGAGCGAGGAATCAGCAGGCAGGGTGTGCATGACTTGATCAAGCGCTGTGACAAGATACTACAGGGGTATGAAAGCAAACTGCATCTTGTTGCAAAGTTTGCAAGAGCTAAAGAGACGGTCAGAGAGATCATGGAACTGACGCAGCTTAAAGATGTGACTGAGAGTGAAGGTATGCAGTCCAAGGATACGCAGACTTTAGATATGCAATCTGATAGTCTGCAAAGCCGAATGACACGAATCCGACAGCTGTCAGAAGATCTGTTGAAGGAATTATGATTCGACGAAACAAAAGTCCGGCAACCCGATTGAAAGAGGAGAACAAATGGCATTTGAGAGTTTAACGGATAAACTGCAGAATGTATTTAAAAATTTAAGAAGCAAGGGCCGTTTAACCGAAGAGGATGTCAAGGCTGCTCTGAAAGAAGTAAAGATGGCGCTGTTAGAGGCGGATGTAAACTTCAAGGTGGTTAAGCAGTTTGTCAAATCCGTGGAAGAGCGCGCTATTGGTCAGGATGTAATGAACGGCTTGAATCCCGGCCAGATGGTGATCAAGATCGTAAATGAAGAGATGATCGCACTGATGGGCAGTGAGACCACAGAGATCGCTATGCAGCCCGGTAAGGCCATCACAGTGATCATGATGGCAGGTCTTCAGGGTGCAGGTAAGACTACTGCTACGGCCAAGCTGGCAGGCAAGCTGAAGCTAAAGGGTAAGAAGTCCTTACTGGTAGCCTGTGACGTATATCGTCCCGCTGCGGTGGAACAGCTGCAGATCAACGGTAAGAAGCAGGATGTGGATGTATTTTCACTGGGCACAGATGTAAAGCCTGTGGAGATTGCCAGACAAGCTATCACATATGCAGAGAAGAATGGTCACAACGTAGTTATTCTGGATACTGCCGGTCGTCTTCATGTAGATGAAGGTATGATGGCAGAACTTCAGGAGATCAAGGCAGAGGTGTCAGTTCACCAGACTCTTCTGGTAGTAGATGCCATGACCGGTCAGGATGCTGTAAATGTTGCCAAGGAATTTGATGAGAAGGTTGGCATCGATGGTGTGATCCTGACAAAGATGGACGGTGATACACGAGGCGGTGCGGCACTTTCCATTAAAGCAGTAACAGGTCGCCCGATCCTTTATGTAGGTATGGGTGAGAAGCTTTCTGATATGGAGCAGTTTTACCCGGATCGTATGGCCAGTCGTATCTTGGGAATGGGTGATGTGCTTTCCCTGATCGACAAGGCACAGCAGAGCCTTGACATCGATGAAGACAAGGGCCGCGAGATGGCAGGCCGCATGAAGAAGGGTAAATTCGATTTTGAAGATTACTTAGAGAGTATGAAGCAGATGCGGAATATGGGCGGATTGGCCAGTATACTTGGAATGCTTCCCGGTATGGGTATCAAAGCCGGTGATCTGGAATCCATGATCGATGAGAAGCAGCTGAAACGTATGGAAGCCATCGTATTGTCCATGACCAAAGAGGAGCGGCGCAATCCCAAGATATTGAATCCCAAGAGGAAACACCGTATTGCCAAAGGTGCCGGTGTGGATATCAGTGTGGTAAACCGTTTTATCAAGCAGTTTGAGCAGAGCCAGAAGCTGATGAAGCAGATGGGCGGCGGCAAGAGACGAGGCGGTATGTTCGGAGGATTTCCGGGCATGGGCGGTGGGAGATTTCCTTTTTAAGCAATTTCCTGACAGCTCTATAATTATGTAGATACGAACGGAAACGTTCTTATCATAAACCCAAAGAAACAATAACAAATTAATGCGTAAGACGCGGAGGTAAAGAACAATGGCAGTTAAAAT
>JAZRJO010000090.1:0-2971 GCA_045645825.1 Acetatifactor sp.
TCAGTCAGGATGGTCTTTACTGAAAGAGCTTGCTTGTGTCAAAATAGGAATTTTACTTTGCAAGAAGTAGCATAATATCATTGCTACGTGCAATAAAACTGGTCATTGCTTCAGGTGCCAGCGGTGCCTGCTGAAGTTTTGCCAGATCGTAGAGTTGTTCGCAGATCATCTCTACATTATCACCATCCTGGTGCTCTGTGACATACTGTACCAGAGGATGGTTTGCATTGAGGATAAGGGTCTCACCGTCTCCGCCGAAAGCGCCCATATCCATGCCCGGCATAGAGTACATCTTCATCATATCCTGCATGCGGCGGCTCTCCTCAGACAATGTCAGTACAGAAGAAATCTTCTTGTTCTTAAGCTTCTGCACTTTTACATTCAACTTATCATTCTTCAAAGCTTTCTTCATAATAGCTGCGATTGCTTCTGCCTGCTCTTCCATTGCCTTTTCAGCCTTCTTAGAGGTCTTGGCCTTCATGGAATCCGTTACGTCTGCATCAATTCTCATAAACTTAATGCCTTCGTTCTTAGACTCCAACTGAGAGATGAATGACTGATCAATATTATGGGTCAGAATCACGGCATCCATCTTGGCAGCCTTGAACATGTTGATATACTGGCTCTGCTGCAATTCATCGGTCACGTAATAAATAACCTTTTCCTTCTTTTCCTCTTCGCCATCTTCTAAATCTGCATCTGCATTAACATCTTCCTCTGCACCGGCTGCGCTTCCATCAGAAACAATTTCTGCTTCCACCTTCACGCCATTCTCATCGGTAGCAGCACCTGCCTCAGTCTCTTCGGCATCAACAGGCTTTACCTCCAGACATTCGGGCAAGGTCAGATACTTGCCCTCCAGATTCTTGAACAGGATGTAGTCTGTCATCTTCTCACAGAACTTGTCGTCTTTCAGGCAACCATACTTAATGAAGGGACTGATATCATCCCAGTATTTATCATATTCATCCTTCTCAGTCTTACACATTCCGGCCAGCTTATCAGCTACCTTCTTAGCAATATACTCAGAAATCTTTTTTACAAATCCATCATTCTGCAGCGCACTTCTGGATACATTAAGGGGCAGATCAGGACAATCAATCACGCCCTTTAACAAAAGCAAGAACTCCGGAATGACTTCCTTGATGTTATCTGCAATAAACACCTGATTATTATACAATTTAATGGTTCCCTCAATTGATTCATACTCCATATTAATCTTAGGGAAGTACAGGATACCCTTTAAGTTGAAAGGATAATCCATATTCAGGTGAATCCAGAATAAAGGCTCTTTATAGTCATGGAAAACCTTACGATAAAATTCCAGGTACTCTTCCTTGGTACACTCGTTAGGATGCTTGCTCCACAAAGGTTTCGTCTCGTTTAAAAGCTCCGGAGTCTGAGTCTCAGTAGTACTCTCCTTCGACAGATAAATCTCAGTGGGCATGAAGGAACAATACTTCTTCAGCACCTCACGAGCTTTGTACTCATTGCAGAATTCCAGGCAGTCTTCGTTCAGGAACAGCGTAATGCTAGTACCCACCTCTGCCTTATCACCATTTTCCATAGTAAACTCTGTACCGCCGTCACACTCCCAATGTACGGCTTTGGCACCTTCTTTGTAAGAAAGTGTATCAATATGCACTTCATCAGCAACCATAAATGCAGAATAGAATCCCAGACCGAAATGACCGATGATCTGATCCGCATTGCTCTTGTCCTTATACTTCTCAATAAAGTCTGTAGCACCGGAAAATGCGATCTGATTGATGTACTCTTCCACTTCATCAGCAGTCATACCAAGACCATTATCAGTAAAGGTCAATGTCTTCTTCTCAGGATCCACTACTACATCCATTCTGGGCTTGTAACCATCGGGAAGGGTATACTCTCCCATCATGTCCAGCTTCTTCAGCTTGGTGACCGCGTCACATCCGTTAGACACCAGTTCTCTGTAAAAGATATCATGGTCGGAATATAACCATTTCTTAATAATCGGGAAAATGTTTTCACTATTGATAGTTAAGCTACCGCTTTTAGCTGCCATTTTAACCACATCCTTTTCTAAAATATTTGATGACACTCATCTGTCTCTTTCGCAGTTATAGTTTATCTCTTTCATGCTAAAATGTCAAGACACTCCCATAACACTTATACACGTCAAAAAAATTTGAAGTAGTCACTTCACTATCATGGATCAGTGTGATCTCACTCCACAACTCCTCATTCAATTGCTTGACCAACGTAGCCACAAAAGCATCGTATTCTTCACCAAAGGCCTTATTCCTCCTCTGCTCTACGATCTTGATCTTGTTGGCATCCGTCTCCTGCCTGTCAAATGTAGTAATACACTTGATAATATGGTAACCGGCTTCACTTTCCACCACTCCACTGACCGCATTGGTCTCCAACGCAAATGCAGCATCTTCAAATGCCTGATCCATCTGACCTTTTCCAAAAGAATAAGTGATGGTATCATCTTCACTATACTGAGCAGCAAGCTCCTCAAAGTCATGTTTTCCACTTACAGCTTTTTCCTGTATCTGTATGGCTTTCTCATAAGCCTTTGTCTTGTCTTGGGTCGGATAGGACACTCTTTGTCCTTCCCCGTTCAGATGATAAGTCTTTACCAGAATGTGCTGTACTGTTATGATCCGGGCTTCATCATCACTGATTTCCGGATTAATGTCCTGAATGATCAGCTGATAAATTTTTTCTGCCAACGCATACTCCCGATACAACTCACAGATGGTATCCTTTGTAACCCCCATAAGTGCTATCTCTTTCTCATTTAAGGAGCCAAAATACTCATTGGCAGCTGATTCCACCAAAGACTCTTCCTGCTCTGTCAACTGTATCTGTCGTTCCTTCGCCATCAAGTACATGGTTTTGATCTGGGCAATCTTGGCCAATACCGTTTCCTTTACATTTTCTTCCAAGGTTACTCCATTATGCTCCGTATTCCAGATTT
>JAZRJO010000091.1:0-5261 GCA_045645825.1 Acetatifactor sp.
CGTAAGGTGTCCAGGATTTTCATATAAGCATCTTCTTTTACCCAGTCATCACTGTCCACCACCTTAAAATACAATCCACTGGCATTGGCGATTCCCGCATTCACCGCCGAGCCGTCACCACCATTCTCCTTGTGGATGGCCTTTACAATGGTGGGGAACTGTGCCGCATATTCGTCTGCAATTTCTGCCGTTCGGTCCTTGGTGGATCCGTCATCCACGATCAAGATCTCCACATCCTCTCCTCCAAGTAACAGAGAATCGATGCACTTATGCATATAGGCCTCTGAATTGTAACATGGTACTGCTATTGATAAAAGCTTCATTTGTTTTAACTCCTTCCCATCATGTCATGTCACCATTAACATCATCGTACTTCTCATTTCCTAATCTAATATTTAAATACCTTGTATAAGCTGAAAATGCTGCGGGTACAGGATATTTCTCCTGAGTTTCCCATGGTTCAATGAAGAGCCAGCGCGAGGTCTCTTTGGTCAGTGCTCTGGGGGCCAGTTCGTCCACACGGATCATATACCCCTTCATATGCCATTCTTTGTGTGTAAAAATATGCTTCGCTTCCTCCAGAGACTGAATACGCAAAGTACAAAGACCATTTGCAGCAAGATACGCTGTCACTTCCTCCGCAGTCTTATAACCCTGCATGGAAGGAAACTCATACATTCCTGCCAGAAGTCCTTTAGCATCCCGCTTTTTCAAAGCCGCCTTGTTCTCATCCCGAATGATCAGAATGGTCTTCTCCTCTATGGTACGCCCCTTCTTAGAAGCCTTCTTGGGATAATCCAGTTCACAACCTTGCCCATGTGCTTTACAGATATCCGCCAAAGGACATTCACTGCAGTGAGGTGCGCCGTTAGGGATACACACACAGGCTCCGATCTCCATCATAGCCTGATTAAAATCCCCGGGCCTGTCCCCTGGTATCACTTGCAGCAAATCCTGCTCTACTGCTGCCTTCACCTTGGCATCTGTGATCAGTCGCTCGTCCATCCTGATACGGGAAAGTACTCTCAGTACATTGCCATCCACCGCCGGCACCGGTCTGTGGCAGGCTATGGATGCGATGGCCCCGGCAGTATAGCTGCCAATTCCTTTGAGTTTAAGCAATTCCTCATAAGTATCCGGCATCTTACCGCCATACTCTTCCATGATCTGGATGGCCGCCTTCTGCAGGTTGCGGACTCGGTTGTAATAACCAAGTCCTTCCCACAGCTTAAGCAGTGCTTCCTCCTCTGCCTCTGCCAAGGAAGCAATATCAGGCAGACGATTCATAAAACGTTCAAAGTAAGGCTTTACAGCCTCCACTCTGGTCTGCTGAAGCATAATCTCCGATACCCATACTCGGTAAGGCGTAGGTTCCTCCCGCCAGGGAAGAATCCGCCTGTTCTTATCATACCACGTTAAAAGCGGATTGGGAATCATTTTTAGCTCTCCAATCCTAATTTTTTCCTTAAGATGCACAGGAACAGGCCTGTGCAAGGTAAGACTGTCCGGTGTCACCAGACAATTATAGGCTAACACCTGCACCCCCTGAGCCGCTGCTTCTTCAAGTGCCACGGCAAATTCCGGGTGGGTATCCTCATTGGGTGTGAAATACTCGGCCTTCTCCATCTGGATCACAAACAGCACATACACCTGATAGCCATCTTCTTTTGCTTTGATCAGCTCTTCCACATGCTTCACCGCACGCTCTGAAGGAGCATCCGGAAAGCGGACCACACCGTTTTCCTCCAGCGTGACCCCCTTTACCTCCATAAATATCCGTTCCGAAGAAGTCTCTATATAAAAATCAAATCTGGAATTGCCATAAACAGTCTCGGGCCTTACTGTCACCACATCCGGGAACAAACCACCTGCCTTCAGCCACTCCTCCACCACCTTATTGGGTGCCTGGGAGTCCATATTGACTAACATCTCACCTTTTTTCACCCCGATCAGGTCATACCGGGTCTTCCTTTCCAGGTTATCACTTTTTTCTAGATAAACTTCTGCTCCCGGAATCAACAGTTCTTTGCACCTTCCGGTATTTTTAACATGTACAGTTTCCTTCTTGCCGTCTATGTTCACATAGGCAATGAACCTGTTAGGCCGTTCCAGAAATTCTCCCTGTACAATATGCTTGTATTTCATCTTTATTATGTTCTCTCTTTCTACTTCGGTACGGCACCCTGGCTACAGGTACCACGGAGGCTGCACCGGTTACATGCACCAGCTGGTCATCGAAGAAAATATGTGCGCCAAATGCCTTTAGCACCTGCTGTTTACTGATACCTCCCAGAAAAAAAGCCTCATCGATCTGTACGTTCCAAGATCTCAGTGTCCTGATCACCCGCTCATGGGCAGGCGCACACCTGGAAGTAACCAGTGCCGTCCGCACCTGATCACTGATCTGGGGATATTCTTCTCTAATCCGGGAAAGCTTGGTAAGGAATCTGGCAAATGGCCCCGGCTCCAGAGGAATATTGACATAGCGCTTCTCATTTTCTTCAAAGGCTTTCAGGCCCTTTTGTTGGAATATCCGCTCTGATTCATCCGTAAAAAGCACCGCATCTGCGTCAAAAGCGATTCGGATCTGACCATTTTCCTGAAATGGATAAATAACTGCACCCTCCAACGGATTCCTCTGGTTCTCGGGTATGCAGATGATCCCCGCTGCAATTCCATTATCCACAGCACACTGCACATCCGCCTCACAGGAAGACAGAAACAGGTCCGTATGAAACGCGTCCAGATAGGGTGCCAGACTGGACCCGCTCACAAAAGCGGCTCTGGATATGGCAAGCCCGTAATGGGTTATGGAGTGAAAAATCCGAAGGGATACATCAGGGCAGTTATGAGACATCACGATGATCTCTACCTGCTCCCTACCTATGGCTTCATTCAGGCCAAGAAGCGCCTTGGCTAACCTGAAGCCCGGTCCGGGCTTTAGGGGTTCTTTTTCCTGGGATATCTGATAGCGCCGATAGGCCTCCACACCTTCTTGTTCGAAGATATCATTCTCCTTACGCATATCAAAGAGCGTTCTGGCTGAGATTCCTACCACCAACTTATTTTCCAAAGGGTACGACATAGCTGCTCCTTTCTCAGATTGGCAGCAATGTGGTCTAGCGCATGCGATTACACTCGTACTTTTCCAGTGTCAGCAGACAGCCTTTTAATGCATCGTACCGTTCTTCTAACGTACCTTCATTCACCTCAATATCACAGGCAATGGCCATGGTGGTGATCATCTCATCGGTGATTCTGTGATGAAGGGACGCAAGTATGTTCAGGCGCTGCTCATAGGTGTCTGCATCCAGGAATTCCAGGACTATGGGATCCAGAGTTAATTCTTCTGCTTCTTCCATGTCTGTGGCTTGCGTGCCGGTCTCTTCCGTACCCCACTCAGTAGGTGTCTCCACTACATTCCTTGCGTTTTCAAGGTCTGTAGCTTCATCCGGTTGGATCTCACGTTCCTGCCTGTGGCTTTCAGGGCCTTGCAGGGCGAAGCGGAATTTTTGTGTGGCTTCCGGGTATTTGGCATGGTCTACTTTGGATGTAAACATGGGTAACGGGCGGGCATATATGCGGAAATCTCCGTATAGGGCCTGGTATATTACTAACTGTTCTGCGGTCTCAGAGTGCTCTGCGATTGCTACAATCTGATATAAATTTCCTTTAAAGTGTTTGTAGATTTCTTGGGGTCTGGGTATAAATGACATGGGTGCTCCTTTTCTGCCGAATCTGGTTGAGATGCGGCGGGATTGGTGCTCTCGTGACGCTGCTTTGGCGGAACGAAAGTTCCGCCCGGCAGACTTATAGTCTGCCGCATTTGCTTCGCAAATGGAAAGCAGCTGAGGAGACGCGAGTTACTCGAAAGCCACGCACTTCGTGCTCTGTCTGGGCTTCGCCGCGGGCTTTCTCGTTAGAGTGTCGGGTGAAAATCAAATGCAGATGATGCTTCGCAGCATCTGCGCTTGATTTCCTGCCGACACTCTACATTATACCCATAAATTCTTCATTTGTCATGTGTTTCTTACTGATTTATGATAAGAAATTCATGGTAAATGTGATTTTGTATTGTTGACTCAAGGGTTTCCAGCCGGATTCTTAAATCCTGGCGTTCTTTTTCTGTGAGACGGTCTATTGCTGCATGATGAATAGTGGCTGTATAAGTTTGGGATCCATCTGTATCTGTTACACTTGTCAGTGTGACTCCGCTGTTGTGGTAGCCCTGCTGTGCCAGGTAACTGCGAAGGGCAGTAACATATTCCTTCTCTTCGGCCTTACGATATTCATCCTGTGCCTGCTCACTGATGTGGCTTTGACTGACAACAGTTGCGCTGATACAAAATGTTGCCATCAATACAAAAACAATTGTTATGGAAATAAATAATGCGGTCTTTTTCATGTATGTCATCTTTTGTACTCCTTTTTCTCACTTGTTAATGCAAGTATAGCACTTATTGTGTCCGATAAACACGCCCCAAAGTCTTGTAATGTACCTGCAAAATACATTTAAAGGTCCCCAAAAGTTTATAACACTATTTTATTAACCAACTCCGCACAAAAATAGTTCCATATTTAAAAGGGAACTCGCAATTGATGAAATTTACTGTTTTAACAAACCACAAAGCTTGCTTATGCACTTCGGGTTGAAAACCATGAAAAGGCATTACCACTCATTCGGTAATGCCTTTTGACATAAATCACTTTATTTAAAACTTAAAATCAGATTTTTCATATCGTCTTAAAATTGATTTATTTACTACCGACATGAAATATGCCACTTTATATGTTCCTGTTTTCTTGTTCACTAAATGTACTGTTGAATTGGCAATCTCTGGCATCATATTAAATAAATAATACTTTTCTAATTCTATACATGAAGCTGGTTTCATTCCGTTGTTTTTATCACAAACTATTTTGTAAGCTGTTTTCAAATCAATCATAGCTTATTTTTTCTTGCTAATTCCGTTTAAGATTGTACCTTTGACACCATTCTCTAGTACACCCTTTATTGCACCTCTGGTATCTAAACCCAAAGTATCATCTACCATATTAAATACACCTTTGATTTTATCAGAGTTACGCTTAGCAAGTGTCGTGCCGGTAACTGCATCAACAATCTTTCCAGTAAATTTTCTAGCCTCAAACATACCGGAAAATATAAGTGAAATGTTCTTTTTAACTGTTTGTATTTCTACATCAGTACCTTTCTGCTTAATCTGTGCTATCTCATTATAGAACTTGATACTTTCTAGCAA
>JAZRJO010000092.1:0-4965 GCA_045645825.1 Acetatifactor sp.
GATACATCCACCTTTTCATTGGATCGCATACTTACCTTGTACTCCAGCACATCTGTCTGATACATGAAAATGGCACAATCCACATCCTTGATATTCCGCAGATGATTAACGATACCAACCAGATCAGAAGGCTTTGCTCCATAGAATTCCATCATGGTCTGGGTCACGCAACTGACGATGCACTTGCCTTCCAGAAAACGCATACTTTCCACCAGAGCTCTTCCCGTGATCTGGGTCTGCTTATAGGTCTTCTGATAAAAGGTCTCCTGTATCAACCTAGGGAAATCAAAACCATACCCGATGAGTTTTGCTGCCTTTTCCATAGTCTCCGGCAGGGTATTGGAATACTGGAATACGCCTGTATCGTGAATGATACCGATATAGATAGCCTTTGCAAGCTCCGCATCCAGGCGCTCTTTCTCTATCAGATCATAAATCAACTCACTGGTAGAGCTGGCCTGTGGTTCTATATAATTGATGGTGCCGCATCCCTGATCACTGATATGATGATCTATATTAATCGTCTTTGCCGCTTTTTCAAAATATCTTCTGCTTTCACCAAGTCTGTCATCTCCACAGTCTAAGCAAAAGAATACATCAAACACCGTGTCATCACTGCATACACTGTCTATTTCCTGAAAACCTTTGATCTCACCAAAAATATCAGCAGGCTTTTCCAAAAACACCTTTATGTATTTATCCGGCATACATTTCTTCAGATACTGATACAATGCCAGACATGAGCCAACACAATCTCCGTCCGGACGAATGTGTCCGCCGATTCCTATAAACTTCGCATCCATACACTCTTGTAGAATATTCATGTTGTCTCCTCCTTTTCCCAGATTCAAATCCGGCATACTACAAACTGTAACCACAATACCGGGGCAGGCAGCCCTGCTCCGGTATCTGTACTAAACAACTGTTACATCTCTAATCCTTCTGCCTGCAGTTCCTCCTCAGAAAGCACCTCATCTTCCTGCATTTGCCTGGTTTTCCCCATGACCTCATCGATTTTTCTGGACATATTCACACCATACTCAATGGACTGATCCATCACAAAAGTGATATTTGGCGTGTTGCGCAGATTAATGGTCTTAGCCAGTCTGGACTTGATAAAGCCTTCTGCACTCTTCAAGCCCTGAAGGGTCGCCTCCTTGGCCTCCTCTCCGCCCAGCACACTGATCCAAGCCTTACAGCTCTTTAAATCCGGTGCCACTTCTACAGCCACCACACTGGTGAAGGGACTGATCCTGGGGTCCTTGATTTCCCCCCGGATCACCTCCGCCAACACCTTCTGCACTTCCCCGTTGATACGAGTATTTTTTACACTATTCTTTCTCATAGTTCTCCTTTTTATTCCAACCGATTATCGAGGAACTTCCACCATGATATAAGCTTCTACGATGTCAAACTCCTGCATCTGATCAAAACCGTCAAATACAAGACCACATTCGAAGCCGGATTTTACTTCCTTCACATCATCCTTAAATC
The DNA here is from genome assembly GCA_045645825.1 of Acetatifactor sp. Taxonomy (GTDB): domain Bacteria; phylum Bacillota; class Clostridia; order Lachnospirales; family Lachnospiraceae; genus Acetatifactor. The sequence continues at coordinate 1,495 of JAZRJO010000092.1, forward strand.
TCTTCAGGGAAGCCAGGCTACCCTCGTAGATCTGCTTGCCTTCACGGCTGATGCGCACCTTGCAGCCTCTCTGGAAGATACCATCCAGTACATAGGAACCTGCAATGTTACCAATGGCAGAAGCCTTGAAGATCTGGCGTACCTCAGCATGGCCGATCACCTTCTCCTCAAATATAGGATCCAGCATACCCTTCATGGCTGCCTCAATATCCTCGATGGCCTGGTAGATAACTCTATACAGGCGGATATCTACGCCTTCTCTCTCTGCCGTGGTCTTGGCAGTGGCATCGGGACGAACATTAAAGCCGATGATAATGGCGCTGGAAGCAGTTGCCAACATAACGTCGGATTCATTAATGGCACCAACACCGCCATGGATACATTTTACTACCACTTCTTCATTGGAGAGCTTTAAGAGAGACTGTTTTACAGCTTCCACGCTACCCTGAACGTCAGCCTTGACGATCAGATTCAGTTCCTTCAGATTACCTTCCTGAATCTGAGAGAACAGATCATCCAGAGACATTCTGGACTTGGTCTCCTCCAACATTTTCTCCTTATTCTGAGCCAGATATGTCTCAGCATAGGTTTTGGCTGTCTTATCACTGTCATGAGACAAAATAACCTCACCTGCAGTGGGTACATCGGAAAGGCCCAGAATTTCCACAGGCATGGAAGGACCTGCTTCTTTCACTCTTCTGCCCTTGTCGTCCACCATAGCCCTTACTTTACCATGACAGGCGCCTGCAGACACAAAGTCTCCTACGCGCAACGTGCCTTTCTGAATCAGGACAGTAGCCACAGGACCTCTTCCCTTATCCAGCTGGGCTTCGATTACCAAACCTCTTGCTGTTCTCTTAGGGTTGGCCTTCAGTTCCATAATATCTGCAGTCAAAAGGATCATCTCCAAAAGCTGTTCAATACCTTCACCGGTCTTAGCAGACACAGGTGCAAATACGGTGCTTCCGCCCCAGTCCTCGCTGACCAGCTCATACTCGGTAAGCTCCTGCTTTACACGCTCGATATTGGCAGAGGGTTTATCAATCTTGTTCACAGCTACGATAATTTCGATGCCTGCTGCCTTTGCATGGTTAATGGCTTCGATGGTCTGAGGCATCACGCCGTCATCTGCTGCCACCACCAAAATCGCAATATCGGTAGCGTTGGCACCACGCATACGCATAGCGGTGAAAGCTTCATGTCCCGGTGTATCCAGGAATGTGATCTTACGCTCACCCACGCTTACAGTATACGCACCAATGTGCTGGGTAATACCACCGGCTTCCTTATCTGTTACATTGGTCTTACGGATGGCATCCAAAAGTGAAGTCTTACCATGGTCAACATGACCCATGACACAGACTACAGGAGGTCTTTCCTTCAGATCTTCTTCGGATTCCTCGTCCTCCTTCAGAAGCTCCTCGATTACGTCCACCTTTTCTTCTTTTTCACAGAGAATCTCATACTCCATGGCGATATTTTCTGCATCTTCATAAGAGATCTCCTGGTTCACTGTCACGATCTTACCCTGCAGGAACAGCTTCTTGATACTAGTTGCCGGCTGCATTCTCATCTTATCAGCCAGATCCTTTATGGTAATAGTCTCAGGAAGAGTGATGACCTTGATCACTTCTTCCACCACTTCTTCTTTCTTCTTCTCAGGCTTGATGAAGCGTCCGGGCTTATTCTTCTGTACCTGCTCTTCCTCTTCATACATCAGATCCTTACGGTTGCGCTTATCCTTTTCCTGACTGAAGCGTCTCTTTTCTTCCTCACGCTTCTTCTCTAAATCTTTAGCCGGAGCTTCTGCAGCAAAGCCCTTAGACGCAGACTTATCACGGTATCTATCTTGCGCCCCTCCACCTGCTCTGCCACCTTGACGCTCACCGCCAAAACCACGGCCGCCGCCTTGGTTGCTGCCGCCGCCACGGCGATCAGACTGGCCGCCTTCGAAGCCTTGTCTTGAAGACCTTGCAGCACCGTCCTGTCTATCCGCTCTATCCTGTCTGTCATTCCGATCTTGTCTGTCCTGTCTGTTAAAGGAAGGTTTGCCATTGCCTGCTCCTATTCTGCCTTGTCCTTCGCCACGACCCTGACGGTCACGTTCGCCACCCTGGAAACGACCCTGTCCACGTCCGTCCTGATTACGGCCTTCCTGTCCACGTCCGTCACGATAACGATTCTCACCTATACTCTGACTTCTGCTTCCTTGACCGCGCTCACCGCCCTGGCCACGCTCCGCATTACGGTCTCTATTCTGATTATAACCGCCCTGACCACGATTATCCCTATTTCTGTTATCCTGAGGGCGATTATCTCTGGCACCTCTGTTCTCTGCAGTTTTGTTTTCGGTTTTATTCTCACCCTTGTTTTCCGCAACCTTGCTCTCAGACACTCTGCCTTCCTCAACCTTTACTTCTGTCACAGAAGGTTCTGTTTTCACTGCTTCTGTCTGCTTTACTTCTGCTGCCCGGATCACTGCATTTTCAATTTCTCCCTGAACATTCTGTTCCGGTTTGATTAATTCCTGCTTCTCTTCTGCCACACGCACTTTGGGCTGCTGTGGCTTAGAAGACACCATCTGCACACTGGGTGTAGGGGAAGGCGGTGTCAAAGGCTTAATCGGACGTACCGGAACCTGATCTGCCTTGCCTCTGTTATTCTGGCTCCCCTGACGTGTTGTTCTGCCTGCCTGATTCCCTTGACTTCCCTGATTACTATATCCGCCCTGACTGCTGTAATTACCGGAACTGGTATAGCCACTCTGGGTACTATAATTGTTTGCACTATAATTCTGACTGTTCTGACGCGCACCCTGTGGTGACTTCTGTCCCGGAATCTTAGAGTTATGTGGATTACTTACAACAATAATCTTCTTTTTCTTCTTTGGCGCATCTGGGGTTTCTGCCTCTTTTGACTCTGCTGCCTTTGCAGCTTCAGACTCCTTCGGTACATCCTGTACCTTTACTTCTGTATTATTTTCATTTGCAAATTCTTTTCGCACCATCGCTGCCACATCATCCTCCAGAGAGCTTTGGGCTGCCTTCGCCTCTACTCCCTTTTTTTGTAAATAATTTAGTATATCTTTACTTTGTTTGTTTAATTCTTTTGCCAACTCATGTACCTTGACTTTCGCCACACTCACTACCTCCATTCTACCGTCCGCTTTCCGATTCCAGATATCCCATAACGCTTTGCGCCAATCCGATATCGATGACTGCCAGAGAAGATCTCATCTCTTTTCCTATTGCCCGGCCCAGAGCCTCTCTGCTGCCATACATCCTAAGCGGCACCTCATAGAAACTGCATTTATCAGAAAACAATTTCCTGGTATTCTCTGACGCATCCTCTGCCACGATCACCAGCATAGCCGAACCGTCTTTTATTGCATTCAATGTCTGCAATTCACCGCTTACCACATTGCGCCCTCTCGCCGCAAGTCCCAGCATTGACAATAAGACGGAGGCCAAG
>JAZRJO010000093.1:0-5125 GCA_045645825.1 Acetatifactor sp.
TTGCTCACAGCAAGACCGCTTCTTTGAAGGAAGGGACTAAGAAAGCAGATATTCTGGTGGCCGCAGTAGGTAAGCCCAGAATGATCACGGAAGATTATGTAAAAGAAGGTGCAGTAGTGATCGATGTGGGAATTCATCGAAATGAAAACAATAAGCTGTGCGGAGATGTAGATTATGACAGCGTAGCACCAAAATGCAGCGCTATCACACCGGTTCCCGGAGGTGTAGGACCGATGACTATTGCCATGCTGATGCATAATTGCGTAGAAAGTGTTTCTCTGCAAAACAGATAGGAGAGAAGTATATATGTATAAAATTGTTAAAGCAAAAGAATTGACTACCAACATATATTTAATGGATGTGGAAGCACCCAGAGTGGCAAAGTATTGTGAGCCCGGGCAATTTGTAATCGTCAGAATGGATGAGGAAGGTGAAAGAATTCCCCTGACCATCTGTGATTATGACAGAGAGAAGGAAACCGTGACCATCGTATTCCAGACAGTTGGAGCCGGAACCAGGATGATGGCAGAGCTGAAGGAAGGAGATAGTTTTCATGACTTTGTAGGTCCTTTGGGATGCCCTTCAGAACTGGTGAATGAGACAACGGAAGCACTTAAGGCTAAGAAGATATTGTTTGTAGCAGGCGGTGTGGGTGCGGCGCCTGTATATCCTCAGGTAAAGTGGCTCCATGAACATGGTGTTGCAGCAGATGTGATCGTGGGAAGTAAGACCAAAGATATGCTGATTCTGGAAAAAGAGATGGAGGCAGTGGCAGGGAATCTGTATGTCACTACTGATGACGGATCCTACGGCAGAAGCGGTATGGTGACGCAAGTGATCAAGGATCTGGTAGCAGAAGAGAAGCAGTATGATTTGTGCGTAGCCATCGGACCCATGATCATGATGAAATTTGTATGCTTACTGACCAAGGAACTGAATATCCCCACCATCGTAAGCCTAAACCCTATTATGGTAGACGGAACCGGTATGTGCGGTGCCTGCCGTGTGACAGTGGGGGGCGAAGTGAAATTTGCCTGTGTGGACGGTCCGGAGTTTGACGGACATAAGGTGAATTTTGACGAGGCTATGAGACGCCAGCAGATGTACAAGACTGATGAAGGCAGAGCCATATTGAAATTGGAAGAAGGAGACACACACCATGGTGGCTGTGGCCACTGTAGTGAGTGATAGGATTCCCTAAGTTGTCAAAGAAGGTCAGCTAATATTTAGATTTTGGAGGTTATTATGGACGTATTAAAGAAGGTACCTGTTCGTGAGCAGGACCCTAAGGAGCGTGCCGCGAACTTTGAAGAAGTATGTCTTGGATATAACATGGAGGAGGCTATGTGTGAGGCTTCCAGATGTATTACCTGTAAAAATGCACAATGTGTAAAGGGCTGTCCCGTGGCCATCGATATTCCCGGATTTATCGATAAAGTAAAAGAAGGCAATATCGAGGAGGCTTACCGGATCATCAGTCTCTCCAGTGCCTTACCCGCTGTGTGTGGCCGTGTCTGTCCTCAGGAAAGCCAGTGTGAAGGCAAGTGTATCCGTGGCTTCAAAGGCGATCCGGTTTCCATTGGTAAGCTGGAGCGATTCGTAGCAGACTGGGCCAGAGAGAATGGCATTGTGCCTAAGGGTGCAGAGGTAAAGAATGGCAAAAAAGTAGCTGTCATCGGTTCCGGTCCTGCAGGCTTAACCTGTGCAGGTGATCTTGCTAAGATGGGTTATGATGTCACTATTTTTGAAGCATTACATGAGCCCGGCGGTGTACTTGTATATGGTATTCCGGAGTTTCGTCTCCCTAAGAAAGCAGTCGTTGCCAAGGAGATTGAGAATGTAAAATCTCTTGGCGTAACCATTGAGACCAATGTAGTGGTAGGAAAATCAGTCACCATCGATCAGCTGATCGAGGAAGAAGGCTTCGATGCAGTCTTTATCGGTTCCGGTGCGGGTCTTCCCAAATTCATGGGAATTCCGGGTGAGAACTCTTACGGCGTCTTTTCCGGCAATGAGTACCTGACCAGAATCAACCTGATGAAGTCCTTTGATCCTCATTCCAACACCCCCATCATGCATGGTAAGAAAGTGGCAGTGGTAGGCGGTGGTAATGTAGCTATGGATGCAGCCAGAACCGCACTTAGACTGGGCGCAGAAGTACACATTGTATACCGTAGGAGTGAAGAAGAACTTCCTGCCAGAGTGGAAGAAGTACATCATGCCAAAGAGGAGGGTATTATCTTCGAGCTTCTGACCAATCCCACCGAGATCCTTGCTGATGAAAAGGGCTGGGTAACCGGTATGAAGTGCGTGAAAATGGAACTTGGAGAGCCTGATGCGACCGGAAGAAGACGTCCTGTGGTGATTCCTGATTCTGAATTTGTGATGGAGTTGGACACTGTGATCATGTCACTTGGTACTTCACCCAACCCCTTGATCTCCTCTACCACAGAGGGTCTGGAAGTGAACAAATGGAAATGTATCGTAGCTGACGAAGCAACCGGTATGACTTCTAAAGAAGGTGTCTATGCAGGCGGCGATGCTGTAACCGGCGCTGCAACCGTGATCCTGGCAATGGGCGCAGGTAAGGCCGCAGCTAAAGGTATCGATGAGTATCTGAGTAAAAAGTAGAATAAAGCTTATGAAAATTTCAATTGTTTGTGTAGGCAAGATTAAAGAATCTTTTTACAGAGAGGCGCTTGGCGAATACGCCAAGCGTCTCAGTAAATATTGCAAGCTGGAAATCATCGAAGTGGCAGATGAAAAGACGCCGGATAATGCTTCCCCTGCCGAAGAAGAGCAGATCAAAGCCAAAGAGGCACAGAGGATACTGTCTAAGATTAAGGATGATTCTTTTGTTTGTACTCTGGAAATCCTTGGGAAGAAGTATACTTCTGAAGGCTTTGCCGGTTTGCTTGAACATGCAGCCATTAATGGGAAAAGTCATATTGTGTTTGTGATCGGAGGTTCCTTGGGACTTCATTCTTCTGTAATGAAAAGGTCAAACCAGGCCATCAGTTTTTCTGATATGACATTTCCGCATCAATTGATGCGAGTGATATTATGTGAGCAAGTGTATCGTGCTTATCGGATCATCAGTGGGGAACCCTATCATAAGTGATTCTTTTTGCAAGATAAAAATGAATATTGACAAAATGAGGATGTAAGTATTTCAGAACAACAGAGCAGGAATTTTGGTCAATCATTAGTATTGAAAGGGAGAAAGATATATGATAAAAAAATCAAATATTCGAAAAACAGTTATTTCTGCTATGTTTTTATCGATTGGTATTGTATTACCGTTTTTAACCGGACAAATCAAAGAAATAGGTGATACATTGCTTCCGATGCATATTCCTGTTATGCTCTGTGGTCTTGTATGTGGCTATCAGCACGGCTTTATTGTAGGATTGGTATTGCCTCTTTTGAGGGCAGTAACCGTCGGTATGCCTCCGGTCTATCCTAATGCTGTATGGATGTCAGTAGAACTTGCTACATACGGTTTTGTGATTGGATTTTTGTACTTTACGTTTAATAAGAAGCAACTATGGTGGCTATATTGCTGCCTTATAATATCTATGGTCTGCGGACGGATAACCTGGGGGATTACGAAAGCGGTTTTGATGGGGGTGTCAGGCAAAACGTTTACCTTTCATGCATTTATAGTAGGAGGGTTTATAGATTCGCTTCCGGGTATTATATTACAAATTCTTCTTATTCCTACCGTAATCAAATTAAAAGATATATTTTTAAAACGGATTCATTATGCATAGAAAGGAAAGGTAATTGATATGTTCGATGATAAAGTAAAGGGAAACTTTGGGTTTGGCTGTATGCGTCTGCCGATGGTTGATAATGATGTTGACAAAAACGAGTTTAACCGCATGATCGATGCGTTTATGGAAGCAGGTTTTAATTATTTTGACACTGCGCACGGATATATCGAAGGTAAAAGCGAAAAGGCTATCCGTGACTGCCTTTCGGCAAGACATAACAGAGAAGAGTTTGTTCTCGCAAACAAGCTTTCATATTGGTGCTTTGAAAAGGAGGAAGATGTTGTCCCGCTTTTCGAAGCACAGCTTGAACTATGTGGGGTAAAATATTTTGACTTCTATCTTTTGCATTGTATGAATAGGGCGGGTTACGAAAAACATAAAAAGTGCAACACCTTTGAGATCATTAAGAAACTCAAGGAGCAGGGTAAGATCAAACATATCGGAATGTCCTTTCACGATACGGCAGATTTTTTAGATGTTTTGCTTAGTGAACTCTCTTTTATTGAATTTGTACAATTACAAATCAACTATCTTGATTATGATGATCCGAATGTGCAGAGTAAGGCGTGTTATGATGTCGCTGTGAAACATGGAAAGAAAGTGATTGTAATGGAACCTGTGAGAGGCGGTGCTCTTGCAAACCTGTCACAAGAAGCATCAGAAGTACTTGGAAAACTCGGCAACGGAAGTCATGCGTCTTATGCACTTCGTTATGCCGCAACTTTTTCTGAAGTTTTTATGGTTCTGTCCGGCATGGGCAATATGGAAATGATGAATGACAATATAAAAACATTTCAGAATTTTGTCGAGATAGATGCAGATGATTTGAAAGTTTTTGATGCGGTACGCGAAATCATCAGGAAGGAAAGGCAAATTCCGTGCACAAAATGTAATTATTGTGCAGAAGTTTGCCCGTCACACATTCCAATATCTGGGCTTTTTGCTGTTTATAACGGGTTTGCAGGAGCGAAAGTATCAAAAGTTAAAATGAAAGAACAATTTTCATCATACCGAGAAAAAGTAGCAGATTGTATTAAATGCGGATTGTGCGAGAGTAACTGTCCGCAAGGCATAAAAATTAGAGAAGAATTACAAAAAGTCGCGAAAATTGCCAGATAAGTGATTAGAATGGAATATATGTAAACTAAAGGACGGTGTCAGCATATGAGAATGTATGATGTTATTATGAAAAAACGAAGTGGATGTGAGCTTACCAAAGAGGAGATCCAATTTGTTGTGGAAGGCTACACGAAAGGTGAGATTCCGGATTATCAGGTCTCTGCGCTGATGATGGCCATTTATTTTCAGAAGATGACACGAGAAGAGACAGCAGCACTTACCATGGCTAT
>JAZRJO010000094.1:0-2743 GCA_045645825.1 Acetatifactor sp.
GCTGGTTTCGCTGATTTCTCAGCGGGGCCAGCGCTCTTTTTTCGTTTTCAGGAGAAAAATTCAAAAAATATCTTGCACAAATTTACGGAATCTTTGTTGTGTACTTTCGCAGCAATAAATAACTGGAGGTGATCCCTATAGCAATTCTTTTTTCTCAGGTAAGAGTTCAGTCCGCTGATCAGTCGGAAACCTTCCTCATCAGTGGCATCCCCAAGGAGTACGATGACCTAACGGCATCCGTTCAGCTCGAATGGTTCCTCCAGGACATCGACTCTGACGAAATCGTTCAAGTCCATGCAGATGCATATCTCTATGGCGAGGGCGAAACAGTAAACGCAACCCATTCAGAACTCTGCTACTTCCTGGACCGCATCAGGCTCAATCCTAATTTCTTGCAAAGCCGTTGCCAAAGTGCAGGTAGCAGTGACTTTAGCTTTGACTGGAGTCCAAGTGAATTATTCGGACAGCAACTTGGATCATAATCGTTGTTAAAATGCAATATCGGCACCTCGCACTGGTGCCGATATACACTATTCAACAATTGGAATTCGAGAATTAACTATCGGAATTCCCAGCAGCATCATCCAGAATTCTATTTGTATTTACTGTACCCCGTATACTCACTCTCAATATATTCGTTCCACTCCTTGACCAATTCAGCATAGGTTTTAGGCAATGAACTTCCGTTCCCGTAAATGGAATTGATAACAGTCTCTTCGCCATATTGCTTTATCAAATACTGAACGAACGAAGAGCCAGTTAGATAGTTCTCGTTCGGATTTGCAAAGCCGAAGTAATGCACAGCAACATTGCATTATCAATCTCAGCACCGGCGAAAAACTGGAGCTTGATGTATATGAGCCGCATCCGTTCCTCGTTGGAGAGATAGCTGAAGAACAACGAGGTGGCTACTTCTCCTTTGTCCGGGGTGCAGGTGTGGAAGGATACAAGCTGGGAGCCGAATCAGTTACAATCACGATCCCGGTAAAGTCTGACCGTCTGGATCAGCAATACTTCTGCAACCATTGCCGAGGGTTACTTACTGATTATAAGAACCAGGAATATGCACTTGTTGACCTTAAGGACACAAAATGCCCGGTTATCTATGCGATAAATGATGATATGAAAGCGACTTTCCGCTGTTATGAGATTTCCGTACAGGAAATCAAAGAGGACGGAAAGTACGAAATTACTATCATCGGCACGCTAAAAGATGCAGATTCCTCGGAAACAAATTGGCAAACCATTCCTGTGGTGTTATGACATTGGCAAATTTGAAAGGAAGGAGTGAGCTAAATAATGATGAACTATGTTATTTGTAAGATCCGTAAATCTGATAGCCTCGCTCCTGGTATGCCCATCCCGTGATAGATGGGGTCCATTTACCATGCTTTGAACGGCGCAGGCATCAGGTCTGCGCCGTTTTTGTATTTTGGAGGTAACAATGGAAAAGACCGTTGAAATTGAAGTAATTAAAAAAGTGCTGATGCTCTATGACGTTGATGTAGCGATCACAGAGCAGAAATCTTATATCCATGCTATCGAAGATAATGGTTGGCTGAAGCTGATCTTCCGTGTCACTTTGGCAAGCGCAGCTCTTCTTTGCTTATACGAAAATTATGCTATGCTTAGAAGCAAGAAAAACACATTGACAATAGTGATAGTTTATAGTAAAATTTTCCAATAAGTGAAGGGAGGAATGCTAACGACAAAGTACTTTTTACGCCTGTAAGCCAACGACAACGACACTTGAAAGGAGAACACTGTTATGAAAAGAAAACTGACCGCTATGATCCTTGTTTTCGCAATGCTTGCTTCTCTTTTCCCTGCCGTAGCCGCTGACACAATGTCCGCAACACCTACGGTAGAGGAAATTTTGAGCGAGTATCACCGGGAAGCCTTTGAAGCACAAATCCAGGGTGACACCGGAACCGCCTCCACCTGGTCCCGCAGGAGCGGCAATGCAAAGACATTGGCACAGGAAACGGTTGACACCCTCACAGAAGCCGGCTATGAAGCATATAATGTTACAGCCAACAATTACGAAACCCTGGAGGAAGAACTGCATACCGATTTTACCGATATGGGTCTTGTCCCGGAGGGTTCCTATATCATTGTCATCGACGGCGAAGATCCCACGGAATCTACCTCTTCCGGTGGCACTTCGACTTATAATATATCCCCTAACCCGGAGATCATCGGGCCTCCTGATGGTGGTTCCCCTTATGACTATGTATATAATGGAATTACATATAGCGTGAGATTTGTATCGGTGGTATCCACATCGGAGGTCACAAATTTGATAAAAAATACGACCTTCGCAAGAGAAGATTCTTTTTGGCTGGACAAACTTGCGAGAGGTGTGTTAGATACGGCGCTCATCACCGCCATAGATGAGGGAGTCAGTTATGTGGCAGGGTTTCCTGCTCCAGTAGCTACTTTTGCTTCACTGATATTTGATGCGGTCGATGATGCCGTTTACACCGAATTAAGGCCGGGTACACTAACCATACACGCAACAACAACCTGGACGCTAAACGCTGTGCAAGTTTGGAATGATATTTATGGCGAGTGGAAAACAACGCAGTATTCTGCTTCGGCAACATCCCGGGCAAGATGTGCAGGTTATATATATGACGAAACAACATTAGAATCCTCTTGGTATTCAGGTCCGGAGTTTTCAAATACCCGATATTCTGCAAAATATAATAATATGTCTGACCGGAAGCTGGATGCAGTACTT
>JAZRJO010000095.1:0-1589 GCA_045645825.1 Acetatifactor sp.
TTAATAAGTTAGGAATGATATTGTTGCCAAAGTCGTTCTGAGAATCGGGATCTGCCTCATCCTCGATCAAATATTTCTTCAGCACATCCGTATTGAAAATATAGATACCCATGGAAGCCAGGTTGGACTTGGGATTCTTAGGCTTCTCCTGGAATTCTGTAATCCGTGCATCCTGATCAGTCACCATCAAACCAAATCGGGATGCGTCATCCCAAGGCACTTCCATTACGGCTACACTGAACTCTGCTCCCTTTTCCTTGTGGAACTTCAGGAAATCATTATAATCCTGCTTGCAGATCTGGTCGCCGGAGAGAATGGTCACATATTCGGGATCATATCTTTCAATAAAAGAAAGGTTTTGGTAAATAGCATTGGCAGTTCCCTTATACCAGTCAGAGCCTGAAGCCTGCTGATAAGGTGGAAGAATATGCACACCGCCATATAAACGGTCCAGATCCCAGGGTTGTCCATGACCGATATACTCATTCAGTACCAGACGCTGATACTGAGTGAGAATACCTACCGTATCAATTCCGGAGTTCACGCAGTTCGATAAGGGAAAGTCAATGATACGATACTTTCCGCCAAAAGGAACTGCAGGTTTTGCCAGCTTCTGGGTCAGGGCATACAAGCGTGAGCCTTGTCCGCCGGCAAGAATCATTGCAATCATTTCTTTTGCCATAAATAGTCTCCTTATATGTTATAATTAATTGTAATTTGGTGTAATTATGCATATTTCTAAAAAAGAAGCAACAATTGGAAAAAATTTCAAGAAATAGTGCATACTTTAATTAATACTATTCTATCATTTTTCAACATATTTAACAAGTGGTTAAAGCTGATAAGTATGTAAATTATATGAAAAAAATTGGGAGACTATACCATGATAGTGGGGTTACAAATTCTAAGAAAAACTTAAGAAAACTTAATGTTTTTTTTATTGTGAAGATCGCTTTCTTCTGGTATAGTAATAAAGTGAAATGGAACTGTACCAACTAGGTGTATGAATGGACGTGGTTTACATATGAGGAAAGAGCGAAAAGGTCAATTGATCCCTTTAGCAAAAGCCAAAAGGGTTATCTATACAAAGAAAAGAGGCGGGACAAGAATGCAGATATCGGCAGCGACAGTCATGCTTTTCGTATTAGGAATCCTCTGTATTCTCTATTGCATGGGCATCGGATTGTTCATGGGATATGGCACCAGCTTTTTCCTGATCTGGGGTGTCATGGGTATGGGATTTATGGGCCTTGGTTGGATCGTGTCTCATAAGGAGTGGATTGACGAGCTGCCGGTATGGTTTCGATCTGCGTTCCTGGCAGTGACGGGAGCAGGAATCTTAATATTTCTGCTGATCGAAGGATTGATTCTGGCACAGTTTGGGGCGAAAGCGCCGGATGGCGCCGATTATTGTCTGATTCTGGGGGCTCAGATGAAGAACCATGGACCCAGTGATGTACTGCGCAGGCGTCTTGATACGGCTATTATGTATCTGGAGGAGAACCCTGAGACCATAGTGATCGTGTCCGGTGGACAAGGTGTGAATGAGCCTGTGACAGAGGCCAGGGGAATGTATGAATATCTTACCC
>JAZRJO010000096.1:0-2812 GCA_045645825.1 Acetatifactor sp.
ACGAAGACTTGCCATATTCACCGGCCGTATCTCCACACACAGATCGATTCTGTCAAGCACCGGCCCTGACACCTTTCCAAGGTACTTTTTGATAGAAGATTCACTACATCGACAGCGATTCTTATCCGGATAATACCCGCAGACACAGGGATTCATGGCGGCTACCAGCATAAAATCCGCCGGGTAAGTCACATTACCGTAAGCCCTGGCAATCTGCACCTCATGTTCCTCCAAAGGCTGACGCATACAATCCAGTGTAGCTCTTGCAAATTCCGGCAGTTCGTCCAAAAACAGCACCCCTCTGTGTGCTAAAGACATTATCCCCGGCCTAGGCACACCACTGCCTCCTGTCAATGCCGCCTTGGTCACTGTATGATGGGGGCTCTGAAAAGGCCGAACCTTCACAATTGGTTGAGACTCCTTTAAAAGCCCTGCCACACTGTATATAGAGGACACCTCCATACTTTCTTCCCTGGAAAGAGGCGGCAGAATTCCCGGAATTCGTTTGGCAATCATACTTTTTCCGGCTCCCGGCGGTCCGATCATCAGCAAATTATGAAAGCCTGCCGCCGCGATCTCCGCCGCTCTCACAGCCCCCTCCTGTCCACAGACATCACTAAAATCAAGCACCTTTTCCTGTGTGACACCAAAACTCTCCTCACCAAAGGTCACACAAGGTAAGATACTATCCTGACATTTCCCATCCTCCTGTAGAAAACGAATCACCTGACCGATATGATCTGCCCCCCTGACGGTAACTTCCGATATAGCCGCTCCTTCTACTGCATTTTTACCGGACACAACGCAGCACCGGATACCACATTTTGCTGCCTCCCGCACAATAGGTAATATGCCTCGCACCGGCTTAATCTCCCCATCCAGTCCCAGTTCTCCTGCAAACAAAATCCCTTCTGTGGCAGCCTGGCTAAAAAATCCCATAGCAGCAAGCATTCCCACTGCAATAGGCAAGTCATAGGCAGTGCCCTCCTTTCTGATATGAGCCGGTGCCAGATTCACCGTAATCTTCATAGGCGGCAGGTCATACCCTGCATTGCGAAGAGCCACCTGCACCCGCTCTTTTGCCTCCCTGACCTCTCCGCCAAGAGATCCTACCATACCAAAACCCGGCAGGCCGGTAGAAATATCCACCTCGACTTGCACCAAATAAGCCGTAATACCATACAGCCCTCCTGAATAAATCCTACTGATCATAAAAACTCCTTTCTTTTTCTATGTCACTTTCTATGTCACTTTCCATATGCAGTTGTAAATTCGGGGAAATGTAATGATAAATGAATAACTTTCCTAGAATATCAGATTGTGGAAGGCGACATCAGTGCACTGACCTTGCAGCACACCTGCCACCTTCAACCTTGTTAAAAATATTGCCGGAGTTTACCCAGCGCCTTTTTTTCAATACGCGATACATAGCTTCTTGAGATACCAAGCTTTGCACCGATTTCACTCTGGGTAATCTCCTGCCTGCCACCCAGACCGTACCTGTATACGATAATTTCTCTTTCACGGGGCGAAAGACAATCATCCAACAACTTTTGGAGCTTCTTGATATTATTGCTTAGCTCCAGACTTTCTACCACATCTGTCTGCTGCTGTTCGATCACATCCACCAGATGAATCTCATTTCCTTCTTTATCCTGACCAATAGGTTCAAAAAGCGACACTTCCCGGGAGGTTTTCTTCTTGCTCCTAAGAAGCATCAGAAGCTCATTATCGATACAGCGACAGGCATAAGTAGCCAATCTTCCTTTTCCGGCATCAAAGGAATCTATCGCTTTGATCAATCCGATGCAGCCGATGGAAATCAGATCTTCCATGTCTTCATCCACATTCTGGTACTTCTTCGCCACGTGGGCTACCAGGCGCAGATTCCTCTCGATCAGGACTGCCTTGGCCTTCCTCGCCTCTTCCTCACTGCCCTCTCTAAGCAGTCTCACATACTCTGCTTCTTCTCCTGAGGTTAAAGGTTTTTGAAAGGTTTTCAAAATAACCTCCGTAGGATTTCTCTTAACAATAGTCTATGATGAAATCCTGCCGTAAGTGCCTTTCCTTAAAAAAGAACTTTCTGAATCATTTTCACTCCAGTAAAAACTGAGCCATCACATAATTACTGACATCCATGCCTCTGTCTGTCAGATGATAGAAACCATCTTTGAAAGCCAGAAGATCGTCCGCCACGTTTTTTTGAATCACTTCTTCATAGACATCCGTAATGGTTTGTTCAAACGCTTTGAGGAACGCTTCACATGACACGCCTCTGGTCATCCGAAGCCCCAGAAACAGAAACTCTTCCATTCTTTCCTCTAAAGACAGCTGTTTTAATTCTTCCCGCTGAAAAAGGGGACAATCCACATACTTTCGGATATCCTGACCATTATGAAATCTCCACTCCTTCATAAGGGAAGCAGCACCGATTCCAAACCCCAGATACTCCTTTCGCTGCCAATAACCGCAATTATGGCGGCATTCATACCCATCCAAGGCATAATTGGATATCTCATATCGATGATACCCATTGGCCCCAAGAACCTCTTCTGTCAAAGCATACATCAACCTGTCACTGTCCTCATCCGGAAGTTCCAGCTTTCCTTGCTCCCAAAGATCGTGAAAATGTGTTCCTTCCTCTATGATCAGACTATAAGCCGATATATGCGTAGGTCTGGGACAAAGTCCCATTAACATATCCAAGGTCTGTCTATAACTTTCCAGAGTCTGCCCCGGCAATGCGCTCATCACATCCACGTTGATATTTGTAAAGCCGACCTCCACAGCCTCTTGATAAGTCCTTAAAAAC
>JAZRJO010000097.1:0-3831 GCA_045645825.1 Acetatifactor sp.
GGGTAGGAAAGTATGTTATTTTCTTTGGAAAATTATCTGGGATAAATATTCCTTTGTATTGCATTCCGGCTGATCTAACACCAGCTCCAGCAGTTCATGCAAGGCATCTCCCAGCTCTTTCCCCGGCTTCATGCCCAACGCGATCAGATCACTGCCTGTCACTGCCAAAGTCTTCAAGGAGACACACTCCTCTCGTTGCAAAATCTGGGCATACAATTCCTGCCACTTGGCAAGTCGTTTCAGCTTCTCTTCCCGGAAAGTGTCACTCTGTGCCAGAATATCCGCCCTTTTTACTTCAAATAGCAGAGGAAATAAATCTTCTCCTATCTTGTTCATGGCCCGTCTGACAATACGGCAATCAGGATCTACGCTGTTACCATAATCATGGTACTGCACCAATCTGCACACGGTGTGGGTAGTGTCATTATCAAAACGCAATCTCCGTAAAATCTTCCTGGCAATTTCTGCACTGTGCTGTGCATGTCCATAGAAATGAGTGATGCCATGCTCATCCGTAGTCAGGCATAAAGGTTTACCCATATCATGAAACAGCATAGCCAACCGAAGCTCCTTGCACCCTTCCACTTCAAGCATGGCGCGGATCGTGTGCTCCCCAACGCTATAACTATGGTGGGGGTGATTTTGCTGTGTTTCCATAATCGCGGCAAATTCCGGCATAATCACATTGGCCACACCGGTTTCATACACGGTCCGGATGGCTTCCGGATGGGATGATACCACCAATTTGATCAGCTCCACCTGAATCCGCTCCGCACTGATTTTCTTAAGATTCGGTGCCAGTTCCTTAATAGCTTGCTTTGTTTCACTGTCTATGTCATACCCAAGCTGTGCCGCAAACCGAATGGCCCGCATAATGCGCAGCGCATCCTCATTAAATCTGGCAATCGGATCCCCCACGCATCGGATGATCTTTGCCTGAATATCACGGATGCCTCCAAACAAATCAACCAATCCATCCTGTTCATTATATGCCATAGCATTAATAGTAAAATCCCGGCGCTTCAAGTCCTCCTCCAGATTGGGAGTAAAAGTCACTTCCTCCGGATGACGGCCATCCTCGTACTTACCATCAATCCGATATGTGGTCACTTCAAAACCTTCCTTGTCCAACATGACCGTTACTGTGCCATGCTGAATGCCGGTATCGATAGTCCGGCGAAAGAGCTGCTTTACCTCTAGAGGCGTGGCAGAAGTGGTGATATCCCAGTCATCCGGCACCCTGCCAAGGATCGAATCACGAATACAGCCACCCACCGCATAAGCCTCATAACCGGCTTCTGTTATACAATTTATGATTTGACGCACCTTTTCTGGCAGCTCTATTCTCATGCTTTCATCCTTTCATCTCGTAGCGTTACCGGGCCTTACCACTTGCCTGCTTATATCAGCTTAATACCCTAATTCTTCACCAATTAATACAACCTCATACTCACACCCCATCGGTGCTTCCCACAGGGCTACCAATCCTCTGCAGATTCTGTCCGGACTCTTACAATCATAGCATTTATCAGCTTTCACCGCACAAGGCGTTTTCTTCCCCAATCTTCTGGCATTAGGCGGTGCTGCAATGTTGCGGGATCTATAAATTGCGCTCTCCATATCTGGTGTGATCTTATTGACGCCAGCCACCAGGTATACTTTTTTATGTCCATAAAGGGTAGCTGCCACTCTGTTACCGGTATTATCGATATTCACAATCTCTCCCGTCTCTGCTATGCCATTCACAGAGGACAGATATACATCTGCACTTCTGGCTGCTTTTAATACATCCGCACCGGTCTGCCCCTCAGGAATTCTCCAGTGCCACAGCACCTCATTCTTCTCACATAATTTCTCGTAAAGACCCATTTGATCCAGAGTAACGGAACCTCCCATGCCTACTTTCTGCCCGGTGATCTGATCACAAATATACTGCGCCCCATCTTCCTTCTTGTCAAAATAGCTTACCTTGAATCCTCTGCTTTCCAGATTCTCCTGTATTTTTCGAATATCCATACGTAGCTCTCCCAGATTACTTTTCTTTTATTATACCTACTCCACTCTTATTCGTCAAATGATATATAAAAAAACCAGAGCATTACACTCTGGTCGGTTACAAATTACCACCCCCGCCTTGTGGTCAATTCCAAGTCAAAAACGGGGGTACTATTGGTATATTTATATCAAATTATTTCTCAGCGGTTGCAGATGTTTCAGCTGTTTGCGTTGCGTCAGCACCCTCAGTAGCCGCAGCAGCCTCCTGTTCAGTCAGGTATGCTTCTACCAAAAGATAGAACAGGTTACCCTTAGGATCATTTACTTCGATATCTTCCATCAAACCTGTTATATACTCGCTCATGGCTGTACTTACCAAGGTATTCTGGATATTCAGCTTCCACTCATAGTCACCAAACTCTTTAAAGTAGATTACATAGTCAGCAGCATCTTGCATGACAATGGCAGTGGTATCGCCATCCTTGCGCTCTTCTGCAAACAACCAAGCAGCCATCTCCTCATCTAACATAGAAGCTGCCATGCCTTCATAGAGACCATCTACGGTATTGTATAAATCATCGCTGTACTTCTTGAACAGTTCAATGAAGCTCTCCTCAGTAGCAGCACCCTTTTTCCACTCGTCCAGAATCGCCTGTCCATCACCCTCTTCGGTCACGATCACACGTGCATTGGCCGTAGGCTCCTCTTTCAGATAACGCTTCTCAAATGCAACCACATAATATCTGTGATTGGTGGTATCTTCTACCATAGTAGTATCACCGGCTTTTCTGGATGCGTCAAACAACCAGTCACTGTAAATAGTATTGGTATAAGACTTAGTATAATTCTCTTTCAGTTCACCATCTTTCGCAACACTCTTCAGTGCTTCCTCAGCAGCCTTCTTTGCTTCTTTCATAGC
The DNA here is from genome assembly GCA_045645825.1 of Acetatifactor sp. Classification (GTDB taxonomy): domain Bacteria; phylum Bacillota; class Clostridia; order Lachnospirales; family Lachnospiraceae; genus Acetatifactor. The sequence goes on from JAZRJO010000097.1 coordinate 2,915, forward strand.
AGCTTCTATCTCAGCTTCTGAAGGTTCGTATTTCTCTTCTTCTGCCGCTTCACCCTCAGTAGCCTTGTCAGTGCCCTCTTCCTTCTTCTCATCTGTCTTCTCTACAGGATCAGCCAGCTCGGTAGGCTCTGTAGGAAGCTCTGCATTCACCTGTACCAGACGGAAATCTACAGAATCATAATTATCCTTATTCGCCTCATAGTACGCTACAACCTCCTCATCAGAAGGCATATTCTGTTCCATGAGCTTCTCTGTGTAAGCACTGGTATATAGCGTCTCCTTTGCAATGTTCTTGATTCTGCCTATTGTAGCATAAGCACCAAAGGAAGACTTCACATAAGTATTCAAGGGAACTGCTGCCGCTGCAGCCTGATCCTTCAACATAGCCTTATAATTTTCCCATTGGTCACTTGTATCAAAGGTGAAGCCCTCTTTTTTGGCTTCCTTCATCAGCGCCTTATTCTGCTGGATGGTCTCTACTGCCATCTGCTGGAAGAAATCTTCCCAGGTTAAATACTCTGTATAGTACTGTGTAGACAGATCTCCAGTCAGATCCACACCCATTAAGGACATATACATACCATACTGATTATAATAGGAACCCAGTGACATATTGTAGTAGTAGTCGAACTCTACCTTCGTAACCTTCTCCCCATCTACTTCCACAAAGGTCTCGTTCAATGCTATAAAGTTACGAATCGGAAACGATGCAATGAAGCACACGATTACTGCCAGAACCACAATCCCCATAATTCGATTAATCTTCTTCTCTTTCAGATCCTTCGCTTCCTGCTCCTTTCTCTTTTGCATTTTCCGATCGTATCTGGTTACGACCTTCTCCTCCTGTACAGGAGCTTCTGTAATGTTTTCATTCTTAGACATAATGCATGTCTCCTTCCCTTTATTTCCATTCCCTC
>JAZRJO010000098.1:0-1534 GCA_045645825.1 Acetatifactor sp.
TAGGCGTAGGCTTTTCTGCCGGAAACAACCAAAAAGGCAGAAACCGTGTTAATATGGTTCCAATGATCACCATCAGGATCGTAATCATCTGCTGCTTTAAAGTCATACCGCATCACCGCCCTTCTCAATAGGTTTCCTGAGCAATGTCAGCACACCCAGAATCGCCGCCATAGCCGGAATCATAAAACCTTCCGCCCCAAATGCGATCAGACAGATCAGTGAAAGACCAATCCCCAGAAATGCACTGGCATGATTCTTATCCTTCATCCACTGCTCCATAAAAATCACCACAAACATAGCAGTCATAACAAAATCAAGCCCTTCTGTGTCAAAAGCGATCAATGCTCCAAACAGCCCACCCAATGTAGCTCCAAAAAACCAATAAAAGTGATCAAGCAGCGTCACAAAGAACATAAACCATCCTTTGTCCACATCCTCGGGGATCCGGGCAGTATAATTAATCGAAAAACTCTCGTCACACATTCCGAAAATCAGGTAAAACTTCTTCCACCCTGTTCCTTTATACTTGTCCAACATGGAGATTCCGTAGAACAAATGCCTTGCATTAATCATCAGCGTCATTGCTAATGCCTGCAGCGGATGAAAGGATCCTAACAATAAGTTGATCGCCACAAATTCCATAGAGCCTGCAAAGATTGTCAGACTCATAAGACAGGGGTACCAGAAACTGAATCCGGAAACATTCATATAAATCCCATAGGTCAGACCCAGAAACCAGAATCCTGCAAAAATAGGGATTGTATGGGGAAATGCAGCTTTCAGCGCACGAATATGTTTATTTTTCATTTTATTTATCTCTTTCCTTTCGACATTCCAAACTTCGCCAAAGGCTCTCCACTTACGCAAAAAGCCTAAAGCCCCAAATCATTCTCGGCACGTCTCAAGCGCCGGGCAAACTCCTCATAGAAAGTCTCCACACCTTCATAAGACCTGATAAAAAATAAATTCAATATGTAAAGATTCAAATTTCTGCTAAACTCTTCATCCTCACCGTTTGCGCACATCTCTTCACACTTATTCAGAAAATAGTGCCAGGCTGTCACGAACTCCCGGTTGCGGCCAATATCAGGCGTGTCCACCCACTTGCTGACCTTCACCTTGGTTCGGTTTGCTTTCTTGCATTCATTCTTTTGAAGAAAATATCGAAAGCTGCCATTTTCGTAATACCTTCCCAGCGGAAAAAGACGACAGATTCCCGGACGAAAGGAATGAATACTGCAACGCCCTTCTTCATTTAAGAAACTGCACTTCTCCTCTATGCCGGCCATCTTCAGATGAGGCAATATGATACCGTCCACCACACCAAGTTCCAGGTGTGCATCCAACAAGGCTTGAAAATCACAGCCAAGCCCCTGCGTCAGCCGGCATACATCCAAAGGATCCAGTATGATAGAATCTCCCATTCCCTGACAGCATGCGAAACACCCCTGACATTCATTACACCCTGCCTTCACCATGTCATTTTCCGTATATAATCTTCCGTCAGATATTTCATCCAGAGTTACATTCCTTT
>JAZRJO010000099.1:0-1869 GCA_045645825.1 Acetatifactor sp.
ATTTTTGGCGGATTGTGATAATTATCAGGGGAATGCGGTGGTGAATTATACGGAGAGAGAGGTGCCGTATACTAGGATTATTGAACATAAGCATTTTGAGTTTGGGAAGCAGGCATCTACTGTTATCACTCGGGAATACCCCGCTGAATGGCACAAAGGGGATGAACCTTATTACCCGGTAAACAATGAACGCAACAATACGTTGTTCCAAAAATACCAAGAATTGGCGGCTTTAGAATCGAACGTGCTATTTGGTGGTCGGCTGGGGCAGTATAGGTATTATGATATGGATAAGGTGATTGCGGCGGCTTTGGAGATGGTTGAGCTTGAGAGGGCTCCGCGCGAGTGACGTTCAGCCCGCGCCCATTCGCGGCACAGCTATGCTGTGCCTAGCTGCAGCCTGCGGCGCTTTCCGTCGCTTCACGACTACCTTTGCTCATAAGAGGGCGCTCCCTCAGAGAAGATAACCGGATGAACTGGAAAGTTAAAAAATCTCTTGACTTCCTCCTTTTTTTATGGTATAGTAATCAAGCGAGATGAGATTTAGGTCTTTTTTTTATGCTTAAAATCAAGTAAGATTAGATATTGCACGGAGGTGGAAAGATGCGTACAAGAATTACTTTAGCTTGCACAGAATGCAAACAGCGTAACTACAATACTACCAAGGATAAGAAAGCTCATCCTGATAGAATGGAAACGAAGAAGTATTGCAGATTCTGTAAGAGACATACTGCACACAAAGAAACCAAGTAATCGTCGTTCTAAAGAGTGAAGGAGTAAATTATGGGAGATTCCACAGAAAATAAGGTTAAAACCGGTTTTTTTAAGGGTGTGAAAGCTGAATTCAAGAAAATTTCATGGCCGGACAAACAGACTACTCTGAAACAATCCGTAGTGGTTGTGGCAATTTCCGTTGTTGTAGGACTTATCATTGCCGCGTTGGATGTGATCATTCAGTACGGTGTGAATTTCTTAACATCAATTTAGAGCGAGGGTGAATTGTATGGCAGAGGCAAAATGGTATGTAGTTCATACTTATTCCGGATATGAGAACAAGGTCAAAGCCAATATCGAGAAGACGATTGAGAACAATAAGCACCTTGCTGAGCAGATTCTTGAGGTCAGAGTACCGCTTCAGGATGTAGTGGAGATCAAGAATGGCGCAAAGAAGACTGTTCAGAAAAAGATGTTTCCGGGATATGTGCTCCTGAATATGGAGATGAACGATGACACCTGGTATGTAGTTCGCAATACTCGTGGTGTTACCGGATTCGTTGGACCGGGAAGCAAACCGGTACCGCTCACAGAAGCAGAGATGAAGCCTTTGGGCATTAAAACTGAGAATGTATCCATTGATTTTGCAGAGGGAGACAGCATTGCCGTTGTTGCCGGAGTGTGGAAGGACACTGTCGGTGTCGTGACCAAGCTTGACTATGGTAAACAGACAGCTACTATCAATGTTGAGCTGTTTGGCAGAGAGACCCCTGTTGAGATCAGTTTTGCGGAAGTGAGAAAACTTTAATTTTTATCAAAAGATTTAACTAAGGTATTTTTCCCCGGAGATCCGTGGGTGAAATATAGGCAACAAGAAGGGATATCTAAAGGTATCCCAGTGGGAGCAGGGCAGCCCTATCAGAACCTGCGCCGAATTACCACATTATAGGAGGTGCCACAATGGCAAAGAAAGTAACAGGTTATATCAAATTACAGATTCCCGCCGGCAAAGCTACACCGGCTCCACCAGTTGGTCCTGCACTTGGACAGCATGGTGTTAACATCGTTGAATTTACAAAACAGTTCAACGCAAGAACAGCAGACAAGGGTGATCTGATCATCCCCGTAGTAATTACTGTATACGCAGACAGATCT
>JAZRJO010000100.1:0-1506 GCA_045645825.1 Acetatifactor sp.
GATATTTGAATGAAGGATTTTATGTGGACCATACGGAGGGTTTGCTTTTATATACAACTGCCGTGGAGATCATCAGTGTTCCCATGGGAGGCAGTGTTGTGAGCTGTAAGGGCGCTGTGAATGAAACCCCGCAGACGCAAGAACTGGAATATGTTGCAGTATTTGAGGAGAATGATCAGATTTATGTGGCGGCTGATTATGTCAGAAGGTTTACCAATTATTCCGTGGAGATTTTTGACCGCCATGTGCAAGTGTATACACAGTGGGGAAATCGAGAAAATGATACTTTAAAGAAGAATACCCGGGTGCGTCTGAAAGGTGGTATCAAGAGTCCGATCCTCTGTGAACTGACGGCAGGTGCCACAGTAGAAATACTGGATAAGATGGAAACTTGGTGTAAAGTAAAGACGGAAGATTCGATTATTGGTTATGTAGAGATTAAGATGCTTGAATTGGCATCACAGGGACAGACAGATACAGTGAGGGAGATACCGGTGACTGATTATGTGGAGCCGGAATATACTTCCATGGCCATGGAAGGCAAAGTGAGCCTGGGTTGGCATGCTATTGGCGGTGTGGGCGGTAACAGTACGCTTGAAAAAACAGTGGCCGGTGCGAAAGGTGTGAACGTGATCGCTCCCACTTGGTTTAGTCTCAACGATGAGGAAGGGAATTTCAGAAGCTATGCAGCCAAAGATTATGTGGATCGTGCCCATGCTAAGGGATTGAAGGTCTGGGGCGTGTGGGATGATTTCAACTACAATCTTGATACCGGTTCCTCTGTCAGTGTGTTGGCGGTACTGTCTAAGACTTCCACCAGACAGCATCTTGTGGGAAACATTGTAACCACGGCTCTTAGCCTGGGGCTGGATGGGGTGAACCTGGATTTTGAGACCATCACAGCTGACTCGGGTCCTCATTATGCGCAGTTTGTGAGGGAGATTTCTGTTGAATGCAGGAGGAGTGGTCTGACCTTGTCCATTGATAATTATGTACCCTATGATTTTAGAGATTATTACCGATTGGATATTCAGGGAAAAGTGGCCGATTATGTGATTATTATGGGATACGATGAGCACTGGCGCGGAAGCGGTGATCCGGGAAGTGTGGCCAGTATCGGTTTTGTCAGCAATGGTATCGCCAAAGCTCTGGAAGATGTACCGGCGCACAAGCTGATGAATGCTCTTCCCTTTTATACAATTCTGTGGAAGACAAATGGTACAAAGGTGACAGATGAGTATCTGACGCTGAACAATACGGCAGATTTCGTTGCCAGATTAAAGCTGACTCCTGCGTGGGATGATGAGACCTGTCAGAATTATGCGGAATGGACCAGCGGAACAGTGAAATATCAATTGTGGCTGGAGGACGAAGAGTCAATTGCAGCCAAGCTCGGTGTGATGTCGGCACAGAATATTGCCGGTGTGGCAGTTTGGAGACTGGGATATGGTACTGAGAGCGTCTGGAATCTGATTCGTGGATATGTAAGTCAATAGTTATTTTTTG
>JAZRJO010000101.1:0-3888 GCA_045645825.1 Acetatifactor sp.
AGGCTAAGGTAAAAGAGTTAGTGAAATAATTGATGTGCTAAAGGGACAATTACATAACGTAGTTGTCCTTTTTAATACACCAGTTCAGCCAGAGGAGATATTTGGCTGAAAATCGTGCTCGCACGAGTTTTCAGCCAAACATCTTCTCTGAGGGAGCGCCCCGCTTATGAGCAAAAAGAGCTGCGAAGCAGCGCAGAGCGCCGAAGGCGCGGTTTTGCGAATGGGGTGCGGCTGAACATCACTAGCGCCGCAGAGCGTTTGAACCAACACTAGGTAGGTATATATTTATGGCAAAAACAAGCGGATTAAGTTTTTACAGGCGTAAGAAGATTATCAGTACAGGTCTGGTCAAGGAAATCTTCAGTTGGATGTTCGGGATTGTTGCCGCTGTTTTTATAGCAGCTGTACTGAATTATTTTTGGGGAATGTCCACTTATGTGGTTGGAGTATCTATGGAGCCTGTTTTGTATAATGGACAGCGCATTTTTATTGATAGGGTAACTTATACTATGTCTAAGCCTAAGGTTGATGATGTGGTTGTTTTCTTGCCAAATGGCAACAGCAATGCCCATTATTATGTAAAAAGAGTAGTGGCAGTTCCCGGGGACAAGGTACTTATCAGTGAAGGGAAGCTATATGTCAATGGAGATGTATCCCCTGTGATTCCGGCAAATATCATGGAGCCGGGAATTGCTGCAAACGAGTTGACACTTAGTAAAAATGAGTATTTTTGTATCGGCGACAGCCCAAGCAGCAGTGAGGATAGCAGATCAGCAGATATTGGACCGATCCATGCAGAAGATATTATCGGAAAAGTCTGGTTTACTTTAGCTAATGGGGATGGAAACATGGGTTTTGTAAAATGAATCATGCAGTAATGAGGTGTTAAGATGAATTATCAATGGTATCCCGGTCATATGACAAAAGCAAAGCGTATGATGCAGGAAAATATAAAATTGATTGACTTGATCATAGAACTGGTAGATGCCCGCATACCATTTAGCAGCAGAAATCCGGATGTTGATGAACTTGCGAAGAATAAGTCCAGAATCGTTCTTTTAAATAAATCAGATCTGTCAGATCCGGTCTGGAATAAAAAGTGGGTGCGGTATTTTGAGAGCAAGGGTGCGCATGTGTTAGAGATCAATTCTAAGACCGGTGCAGGGGTGAAGTCTATTCAAGGTCTGGTGCAGGAGGCATGCCGCGAAAAGATTGAAAGAGACCGAAAGCGTGGGATTGTAAACCGTCCTGTGCGTGCTATGGTAGTAGGGATTCCCAATGTGGGAAAATCAACTTTTATCAATTCTTTTGCAGGTAAAGCATGTGCAAAGACGGGTAATAAGCCGGGGGTGACAAAAGGGAAGCAGTGGATAAGGCTGAACAAGAATCTGGAACTTCTGGATACGCCCGGTATTCTCTGGCCCAAGTTTGAGGATCAGATGGTAGGAAGGAATCTGGCATTTATCGGTTCTATGAATGATGAGGTCATTGTGATAGAAGAACTGGCTTGCGATCTTTTGAAGGTGATAAATGAGTTGTATCCTGAGGCAGTCGGTCAGCGATATGGGCAGAAAAACGAGGAGGGCCAAGAAGTGGTGGCCCTGGATGACTGTTGTACGCAAGATCCGGTTAGGCAGCTTCATGACATTGCGCGCAGCAGAATGTGTTACACCAAAGGCGAAGAGTTGGATATTAAGAAAGCGGCATCTATCGTAATTGATGATTTCAGAAGCGGCAAGCTGGGACGTATGACTTTTGAAAGGGTAGGTGAAACAAAAGATGAATAAAGCGTTAAAAGAAGCCATAAGTACGATTCTTTATCTGGCAGGTGTATTACTTCTGACATGGTTTATCATTACTTTTGTTGGGCAGCGTACTGAGGTCAGTGGTGATTCCATGGAGGCTACATTAGCTGACGGTGATAATTTGATTGTTGATAAGATTACTTACAGATTTAAGAAGCCTGAGAGATTTGATATTATTGTTTTCCCTTTTAAGTATCAGGAAACCACCTATTATATCAAACGTATCATTGGAATGCCCGGTGAGACTGTATGGATTGATGAAAACGGAGTCATATATATTAACGATGAGGTGTTAAAAGAAAGTTATGGCAAAGAAGTGATCGACTCCACAAATCGCGGAATTGCGGCGGAGCCTGTGACCCTTGGCCCGGACGAATATTTTGTGTTAGGAGATAATCGTAACAACAGTTCAGACAGCCGCGCACAGATGGTAGGTAACATTCATGAAGATGATATCATAGGCCGGGCGTGGATCAGGATTTGGCCCTTCAACCGGTTCGGCGTTTTAAAGCACCAATAAGAGGAATCTAAAATGGCACAGAGTATTCAACAGATAAAAGATCAATTACAGGCAGCTTCTATGGATGAGCTGCCTGCATTTATACAAATGTACAGTACAGATGAAAGAGGCGGAGTGCGTAAACTGACAGAGACTGCTGCTAAAAGAATTGAAGCGTATGAAAAGGAAATCAAACGTACGGAGCAGTTGAAGCAGTATGAAAAAGAGTATGCAGCCTACACTCATATTTGTGGAATTGACGAGGTAGGGAGAGGCCCTTTGGCCGGACCTGTAGTGGCAGGCGCAGTGATCTTGCCTAAGGATTGTGATATTTTATATATTAATGATTCGAAGCAGCTTTCTGAGAAAATGCGGGAAGAGTTGTATGATATTATTATGGAAAAAGCTGTGGCTTGTGCAGTAGGTTATGCTACACCGGAGAGAATTGATGAGATCAATATTCTTCAAGCAACTTATGAAGCCATGCGGGAAGCCATAAAGTCACTTCCTGTGCAACCGGATCTTTTGCTGAACGATGCAGTGACCATACCGGCAGTGTCGATCAGACAGGTGCCCATTATTAAGGGAGATGCCAAGAGTATATCCATCGGAGCGGCCAGTATTATAGCTAAGGTTACAAGAGACAGGTTGATGGCGGAATATGACAAGGTATTTCCACAGTATGATTTTGCAGGGAATAAGGGCTATGGAAGTGCCGCACATATTGCCGCTTTAAAGAAATACGGACCGACGCCCATTCATAGAAGAAGCTTTATCCATAATTTTGTGTAGGGAGAAGAAGATGGAACAAAATAAGCGTGCCATCGGCGCAGATATGGAGACAAAAGCAGTGGAATATCTGGTCAGTCAGGGCGTAGAAGTTCTGGAACGTAATTTTCGCTGCAGACAGGGTGAAATTGATATTGTCTGTCGTGATGGCTCTTATCTGGTGTTTGTGGAAGTGAAATTCAGGACTTCTTTGCGAAAAGGGGCACCGGAGGAGGCTGTGGGAGCTGCAAAACAGAGGGTGATCTGCAGGGTAGCAGATTATTACCGGTGTACTCATGGGATCGGCCAGTCAGTGGCTGTCAGATATGATGTGATCGCAGTGCTTAACGATCAGATCAGATGGTATCGGAATGCATTTCCCCATCGTTATAGGTAACATTAAAAAAATATTAATAAAATTTTTAGTGTGTATTTAAGAAAAATGTGGTTTAATAGTAATATAGTGTTGCAAAGAACGGAGGTATGGCAATGTCAAATATATTGGTATGTGATGACGACAGAGAGATTGTTGATGCGATAGAGATTTACCTGAATCAGGAGGGATATCGGATCTATAAGGCATATGACGGGGAGCAGGCTATTGAACTGCTTAAGAAAGAGGATATTCATCTGTTGATCATGGATATTATGATGCCTCGTCTGGATGGTATACGTGCGACACTTAAAATCCGCGAATACAGCAGTATTCCAATTATTATCTTGTCTGCTAAATCTGAGGATGCTGATAAGATACTGGGGCTGAATATCGGTGCAGACGATTATATCGGAAAGCCATTCAATCCGTTGGAGTTGGTA
>JAZRJO010000102.1:0-8817 GCA_045645825.1 Acetatifactor sp.
GAAGATTGCGGTTATATGGCACGTGCTACGGTTGTATTGGATCCCATCTTTAAGAGAGTAGGATTGTCGGGTAAGTCTGTGATACCTATGGTGATCGGTACCGGTTGTGCGATTCCGGGTATCATGGCATGCCGTACTATCCGTAACGAAAGAGAGGGCAGAGCCACTGCGATGCTGACACCGTTTATGCCTTGTGGTGCCAAGCTTCCTGTGATCGCATTGTTTGCAGGGGTGTTCTTTGCAGATGCTTCCTGGGTTGGGACTTTGATGTACTTTGTGGGTATTCTTTTGATATTCCTGGGAGCACTTTTGGTCAATAAGATCACTGGATACAAATATAGAAAGTCTTTCTTTATCATTGAGCTGCCGGAATATAAGTTGCCCAGTTTAAAGAGAGCTGCACTGTCTATGCTGTCACGCGGAAAAGCTTATATTGTAAAGGCAGGTACTATTATTCTGGTATGTAATGCAGTGGTACAGATCATGCAGACCTTTAACTGGAAATTGCAGGTGGTGGAAGAAGGTATGGAGGGCACATCCATTCTGGCCACTATCGCATCACCTTTTGCCATCCTTCTGATTCCGGTGGGTTTCGGTGTATGGCAGCTGGCAGCAGCAGCGATCACAGGCTTTATTGCCAAAGAGAACGTGGTTGGTACCTTGGCGGTCGTATATGGTGTGACCGGCTTTATTGATACGGAAGCCCTGGAGCTGATTGGCGGAGCAGGAGAAGTGGCAGCGATCATGGGCCTGACGAAGGCGGCAGCCCTGGCATATCTGATGTTCAATTTGTTTACGCCTCCATGCTTTGCGGCTATCGGCGCCATGAACTCTGAGATGCAGGATAAGAAATGGCTTTGGGGTGGTATTGCATTGCAGCTGGGAACCGGTTATACTGTAGCATATCTGGTATATCAGATTGGTACGCTGATCACTACCGGAAGTTTGGGAACCGGCTTTATTCCGGGATTAATGGCGGTAGTAGCTATGGTGGCTGTGGTTGTGGCTTTGATCAATAGGGCGAATAAGAAATTGAAATCGGAACATCAATTGACTGCATAAACAAAAGGAGTGAATGACATGGCGGATCTGATCGTGGGAGGAATTCTTATCGTGATCGTCAGTGCTGCGATTACGTATATTGTGAAGGCAAAAAAGAAGGGGATTCAGTGTATCGGCTGCCCGGCAGCCGGTCAGTGTGCAGGCGGAAGCAAGGCCCATGCGGAGAAATGTGCACATTGCAAAGGCCATTGCTCACAGTAGGGATGAAATAAGGCGATTGACGAGTGCAAAAAATTACAGCATAGCAATTTGCTATGCTGTAATTTTTTTGCGGAAGATATAAAAGATACTCTTTTTCAAATTTGTTGACATATCAACAAGTTTGCGATATAATGACACTTGTTGAAGCTTCAACAAGTGTTATGGGGGTAATTATATGCAAGAAAGATTTGAAACTTTTACTGTTCTCATTAGCAGAATCAGCCGTAATATTCGGAAGATTAAAAATCAGGAAATGGCAGAATACAATCTGAGAAGTGCTCATGTATCTTGTCTTTATTATCTTTATATGAACAAAGGCGCAACCGCAACCGATCTTTGTGAGCGTTGCGAGGAAGACAAGGCTACCATTTCACGTGCGCTTGATTATCTTGAAAACAATGGATATTTGACCTGCGAATCAAAGAGCGCCAAAAGATATAAGAGTCCGCTTATACTTACTGACAAAGGAAGCGAAGTCGGTGAAAAAATCGCGGATAAGATCAGCAGTGTTCTTGATGCTATCAGCGGAGTTCTTGCAGAGGAAGAAAGAGTGGCGTTTTATCGCAGTCTATCCATTGTCAGCGAAAGTTTAGAAGCTGTTTCAAAGAAATGACTTTAAATTGTTTTACTAACAGATAAAGAGGAGGTTAAAGTATGGGAATAGAAATTAGAGAAGTCCTTACCAAAAAGGATTTATGGACATGGGTTCGTTTTCCGAATAAATTGTATAAGGACAACGAGTTCTTTGTTCCCTTCTTGGAAAATGATGAGTTTGAAACCTTTTCAGAGGATAAAAATCCGGCGTATGCTTTTTGCGAAACAAGATTGTTTTTAGCATACAAAGACGGTAAAACTGCGGGTAGAATAGCAGGACTTATCAATCACGCTTATAATAAGAAATGGGATAAGAACGCTATTCGCTTTACAAGATTTGATTTCATAGATGATTATGAAGTATCTCAGGCGTTGTTTGATGCTGTTGTGCGTTGGGGTAAGGAGAAAAAGTACACGGAAATCATGGGGCCTATCGGTTTTACGGATATGGATCACGAAGGTATGCTGGTTGAAGGTTTCGATGAGTTTAATATGTCTATCACTTTCTATAATTTTCCGTACTATCTAACACATATGGAACGGCTTGGTTTGGTAAAGGATATTGACTGGATTGAATATCAAATCAGTGTGCCCAAAGAAGTAGATTCTCGAATTGAAAAAATATCCAATCACTTGATTAAAAAAGGAAATTATAAAGCTGTTACATATACCGAGCGTAAGGTGCTCTATAAAGAAGCATTTGAAGCCTTTAGCTTAATTGATGTTGCTTTTTCAAAATTGTATGGTACTGTACCGTTAACACCGGAAGTAATAAAGAATGTTATTGATGGATATATTCCGCTTGTCAATTTGGATTATATTTGCTCTGTCAAAGATAAGGAGAATAAAATTATTGGTTTTGGCGTTTTGGTTCCGTCAATTGCAAAGGCACTGAAAAAATCCAACGGTAAAATGTTTCCTCTTGGCATAGTTAGGATGCTTCATGCGTTGAAAGGCAAAAATGATACGCTCGAAATGTACTTTGTTGCGGTGAATCCACAGTATCAATTGCAAGGCATACCGGCGATTATAATAAACACTCTTCTGAAAAAAATAATAGTAAACGGTGTTAAATATTGTGAAACCGGTCCAATGCTTGAAACCAATACAGCAGTACATAGTATGTGGAGGCATTTCGATAAGAAACAACATAAGCGCCGCCGTTGTTTTATAAAGCAAATATAATTAAAAGAGGAATACCGAAATGATAACGACAATTTTATTTGATTTAGACGGAACACTTCTCCCAATGAATCAAGATAGTTTTGCAGGTACTTACATGAGAGGTTTAGCAGCTACGGCCGCACCTTATGGTTATGAACCGAAGGATTTTGCAAAAGCTGTGATGACAGGGACGATTGCTATGGTTAAAAACGACGGTAGCAAATCCAATGAAGAAGCTTTTTGGGATGCACTTACCGATATATACGGAGAGAAGATTAGAAGTCACACTCATATCTTTGATGAATTTTATCGGACAGATTTTCAAGAAATCAGTAAAGTGTGCGGTTTTTCAACCCAGAGTGCAGATGTGATATATAAAGTCAAGCAATTAGGCTTTCGCACTGCACTTGCTACAAATCCATTGTTTCCTATGATAGCCACCGAGAGCCGAATTCGATGGGCTGGATTAAAACCGGAGGATTTTGAAATCTTCACTACTTTTGAAGGTTCAAACTTCTGTAAACCCAACCCTAATTACTATCGCGAGATTTGCGCTAAAATCGGAGTAACTCCCTATGAGTGCTTGATGGTTGGTAATGATGTAACGGACGATATGGTTGCCGAACAGCTCGGTATGAAAGTTTTTCTTCTTACCGATTGTTTGATCAACAAAGAGAATAGAGATATTTCTGCATATCCTCATGGAAGTTTTGATGAGTTAATTACATATGTGGAAACCCTAAAAACTACTTGTAACAAGAATGAAGTTAAGTGAGGGAATTGCGATGAAAGAGAATAAGAAACAAATGTGGCAGGCAGTTAAATTTACGCTTTTTTCTGTTTCTGCCGGAGTAATTCAATTAGGTTCGTTTGCGTTACTTGAAATATTCATTAAGGATTATTGGGTACCGTATCTGATTTCCCTTGTGCTTTCTATACTTTGGAATTTTACGCTGAATCGCCGATATACCTTTAAGTCTGCGGCAAATGTGCCGATTGCGATGGCAAAGGTGTTTGGCTTTTATGTTGTATTTACACCGCTATCTACATACCTTGGTAATATGGCCGAAGGTTATGGCGTAAATGATTTTGTTATCTTAATTGTGACGATGTTGGCAAATTTTATGTTAGAATTTTTCTTCTGCAAGTTTGTGGTATATCGCGGCAAAGAAGATACTTTGAAAAAATAATGGTCAAAATCCGCCGAGCAACAAATTGATATTCTAGTTGACGTTCCGTTAGTAAAGAGGTATACTGATGATATCTGTAAAGAAAAGGACAAGATGACATGTCAATTAGTATAAAAGAGATGAACGCTATCCGCCCGAAGGCACCCGATCAGATCATTGCATATGTGGATGGCAGTTATGATCACTCCATCAGACATTATGCCTTCGGGTGTGTATTTATCCTGCCGGATGGGAGAGTATATACAGAGAATGGCAACGGTGACAATCCGGACTCAGCGGCACTTCGCAATGTGACGGGAGAGATGCTGGGAGCGATGTTTGCGGTGCGTTTTGCCATGGTCAATGGGTTTCGGGGAATCGAGATCCGGTACGATTATGAAGGAATCGAGAAATGGGTCACCGGAGCGTGGAAGAGTAAGACTGAGTTGACGCAGAAATATGCTCAGGCCATGAGGAAATGGGCTGCAGGTGTAGAGATTGTTTTTACCAAGGTTACAGCCCATACCAATGTATATTATAACGAAATGGCAGACAAGCTTGCCAAAGAGGCGCTTCCGGGGAATAAAGGGGTGCCGTCAGTAAGGAAGATCGGCGAGATGGAGCCTTTGGGTGGAATGTATGGAACAGGTGAGATTGAATAAATATCTGGCAGATCACGGCGTCTGCTCCCGCAGGGAGGCAGACCGACTCATCGAACAGTGCAGGGTCACGGTAAATGGCAAGTTGGCTGTGGCCGGATGTAAAGTGTCTGATACAGATGAAGTGGCTGTGAATGGTAAAAGAATCGGCGGGAAACCTAAGACAGTGGTGCTGGCCTATTATAAGCCGGTAGGAGTGACCTGTACGGAGAAAGACCGCCATGCAGAGAAGATCATCACTGATATGATCCGGTATCCGGTGAGAGTGACTTATGCCGGACGTCTGGACAAGGATTCTGAGGGGCTGCTTCTTTTGACCAATGACGGACAGCTCATCGATGCCATGATGCGCGGCGCAAATCGCCATGAGAAAGAATATATTGTGAAAGTGGATAAAGAGATCACGGAAGATTTTCTGAAAGCAATGGAATCCGGAGTTTATCTGAAGGAATTGGAGCAGACTACCAGACCCTGTCAGACAGATATGGTGGGGAAATTTACTTTTCGGATCATTTTAACTCAGGGGCTGAATCGTCAGATCAGGAGAATGTGCGAGGCTCTGGGATATGAAGTAAAGAAGCTTAAGAGAGTCAGGGTCATGAATATTACGCTGGATAAGATCCCTTATGGGAAGTATCGGGAATTGACGGATCAGGAAATGCAGGTATTGTATGAAAGTGTAGGGCTTTTTAGATGAATGGAACGAAAACCGTGAATAGAACTAAGACCGAGAGAATGAAATATTTGGTAGAGATATTGAATGCAGCTGCCAAGGCATATTATGCCGAGGACCGGGAGATCATGACCAATCTGGAATATGACAGATTGTATGAGGAACTTGAAGGCTTGGAAGCTGAGACAGGTATGATCTTATCAAATAGCCCTACGGTGAATGTGGGATATGAGGCAGTGGAGGCGCTTCCTAAGGAGCGCCATGAAACACCCATGCTTTCTCTGGGTAAGACCAAGGACAGAGAAGAACTTCGCGCCTGGCTGCAGGGACAGGAGGCAATCCTTAGTTGGAAGCTGGATGGCCTGACCGTGGTTTTGACTTATCGGGAAGGGCAGCTTGCAAAGGCTGTCACCAGAGGTAACGGTGAAATCGGAGAAGTAATCACCAACAATGCCAAGACTTTCAAGAATCTGCCGTTAACCATACCATTTAAGGGAGAATTAGTGCTTCGCGGTGAAGCGGTGATCAGTTACAGTGATTTTGAGAAAATTAATGCAGAGATTGAGGATGTGGACGCCAAGTATAAGAATCCCCGAAATCTCTGTAGCGGTTCTGTAAGGCAATTGAATAATGAGATCACGGCTAAGAGAAATGTAAAGGTGTTTGCTGTCTATCTGGTAAGTGCCCGGGGTGTGGACTTTGAAAATTCCAAGGAGAAGCAGTTTTTGTTTTTAAAGGATCAGGGGTTTGAGGTGGTTGACTATTTAAAAGTGAATCAGGACACGATTTTGCAGGGTATTGCAGAATTTGAACGTAGGATTGAAACCTATGACATTCCTTCTGACGGGCTGGTGCTCACCTACGAGGATATCGCTTATGGAGAGTCTTTGGGCCGCACAGCCAAATTTCCCAGACATTCGATTGCCTTTAAATGGGCTGATGAGCTGAGAGAGACCACCCTTGTAGAAATGGAATGGAGCGCCAGCAGGACCGGCCTGATCAATCCGGTGGCCATCTTTGAACCGGTGGAGCTGGAAGGTACTACGGTAAGCCGTGCTTCTGTGCACAATATCAGTATTGTCAGAGGGCTGAAGCTTGGAATCGGTGACCGGATCACGGTATATAAGGCCAATATGATCATTCCTCAGATTGCAGAGAATCTGACCGGAAGTGATACCCTTGAGATTCCGGCAGTTTGCCCTGTCTGCGGTGGTGCCACCCAGATCAGACAGGTCAATGAAGTACAGTCATTGTACTGTACCAATGAGGATTGTGCTGCCAAGAAGATTAAGGCGTTTACACTGTTTGTAAGTCGTGATGCCATGAATATCGAAGGATTAAGTGAAGCCACACTTGAAAAATTCATTGACAGAGGCTTTGTTCAGGAGTATTCTGATTTATATCATCTGGATCGTTTCCGGGAGGAGATTATTCAGATGGAGGGATTTGGTGAGAAGTCATATGGGAATCTGATACAGAGCATCGATGCATCAAGGAAGACTACACTTCCAAGAGTGATCTATGCACTGGGAATTGCCAATATCGGTGTGGCCAATGCCAAGATGCTGTGTAAGCATTTTGATTATGATTTTGACAAAATGAAGTGTGCTGATGTGGAAGAATTAAGTGCCATCGAGGGTGTGGGAGAAGTGATCGCCACTGCTTTTGTGGAGTATATGCATCGGGAAGACAATTTGGCACGAATGGAGCATCTGTGGCAGGAACTGGATATTGAAGTACCACAGATCGATGCCTCGATGCAGACACTGATCGGTAAAGTGTTTGTGATCACAGGAAGTCTGGAATATTATGCCAGCCGAGGTGAGCTTAAAGACATTATTGAGCAAAAGGGCGGCAAGGTCACCGGAAGTGTGACGTCCAAGACTGATTGTCTGATCAATAATGATATTGCTTCCACATCTTCTAAGAATAAGAAGGCCAAAGAACTGAATATTCCTATTATCACGGAAGAACAGTTCCGTAGGGAATATCTGGGAGTGTAAAGGAAGAAACCGCAAAACTACAGACGTGTGGTACTGGTGGCGGGAACAAAAGAATAGAGAAAGTTTGAGGAATTAAGATATGCCGATTAAGACACAGAGTGATCTGCCTGCAAGAGAAATACTGGAAAATGAAAATATATTTGTGATGGACGAATACCGTGCGCTGCACCAGGATATCCGTCCCCTTCAGGTATTGATTCTGAATAACATGCCCATAAAGCAGGATACAGAGTTACAACTGCTTCGTGCACTTTCCAATACACCGCTGCAGGTAGATGTGACTTTTATGAATGTGAAGAGCCATGTGTCACAAAACACTTCGGCCAGTCATCTGAATAAATTTTATACCACCATTGATGAGATCCGGGATCAGAAATTTGACGGTATGATCATTACCGGCGCACCGGTAGAAGATATCACCTTTGAAGAGGTGGATTACTGGGAGGAGACCTGTGAGATCCTGGAATGGGCAGAGACACATGTGACTTCCACACTACATATCTGCTGGGCTGCCCAGGCGGGATTATACCACTATTATGGGATTAATAAGAGACAGCTGCCCCAGAAATTGTTTGGAGTATATGAGCACAATGTGGCAAACCGCAAGGTTCCCTTGGTAAGAGGCTTTGACGACATCTTCTTAGCACCTCACAGTCGCCATACGGAGACACCGGCGGAGGCCATACATGCCTGTAAGGATCTGACTGTGCTGGCGGAATCTCCGGTGGCAGGGGTATTCCTTGCCATTGCAGAGAACGGGAAGAAGATTTTTATCAACGGACATCCGGAGTATGACAGATATACTTTGAATAATGAATATTATAGAGACTTGAATAAGGGATTGCCCATTCAGGTGCCTTATAATTATTATCCGGGGGATGACCCGAAGGAGAAGCCGTTATTGCAGTGGAGGTCCCATAGTAATAATTTGTATAGTAATTGGCTCAATTATTACGTATATCAGACAACACCGTATGACATCAGAGAAATTTGATAAATGGAATTATCTAATGATTAGCAAAAGCTGAAGATAGCAGTAACTTATAGAACAAGAAATGACGGCTGTAGTATACCTTAATAAAACAGCCGTCATTTCTTATAAATTGTGTTCTGGGTGATTTCATTATAAAGGGAATTTCCCTTTGTAATATAATCTGTCTTAAAAACATTGTAACAAGCTTCTTATTTTAGTATTTTAGTCTTTCACCGCAATAAGGACAACAATATAATTGAGATTCTATTATCGGACGCCAGTTTATTGGGAAGTAAGTCGGATCGTAGCCATGTCGTTC
>JAZRJO010000103.1:0-3801 GCA_045645825.1 Acetatifactor sp.
AATCCGCGCTATGAATTCGCTGTTGCTTAGTTTGTTTCTGTTGGATTTGCAGGAGTAGCCGAAAAATTCTTCAAAAGAATCATCATGGCCTTGATTCAAAGAGGCCTCTATGGCACTACGGATATCCCGCTTTACATTCAACGCTGTTGTTCTAAATTGCTTCGCAATGGTTGGATAGAGCAACTTGGAAGCATTGGTTGCGGTTGCCGGGTCTCGTATGCACAGTAGGATAGCACTGCGAAGATAATAATAGCCTTTTAGGTGATCTGGTATGGTTAAATAAGACATGACTTTTGTAATATAACGTTCTAATAAAAAGTCTGAAATGTCTGAAATTTCCATATATCGCCCCTTTCGTGAGTATTTCTCTTTTGCGTGGATGTTTTGTTTATTGTAGCATACTTGCTGAAAAATGGAAAGTGATTTTTCAATCTTTGACAGCATTAATGCGAAGAACCCTTGAAATACAGGCAGTCTTCACATTTTTAATTGCTGTAAAATGTAGCTATATATTATTACTATTTTGTGGTTCCGATGATTTTTTCATGTTTAGAAACGAAAAAGTGTCACCACTGGTGACACAATTGAGCTGGACAAGGAATAATTAATTATGGGTATTGTTAAAGTAAACAGAACTGGAAAGAAATTTTCAGTTTATAAATCTAATGGTGCTTCAAGGGATGAGATTATAGGCACCATTTATAATAATGAGGTGTTCACATGGACTGGCAAGTGGGAAGGAGGAGAAGCAGCTGGATTCTATATTCAAAGCATTTGTTTTAGAAATAGTGATGGTGAAGTAATAAGTGGTTGGTTACCAGGTGAAGAAACAGAGCCAGCCCAAGTAGATTCGCAATGGCATCGTTCGTACAACGCATTTACATAATCAGCGGCATCTTTTACATTAGAGCCTGTATTTGAGAGATTTCTTAGCATATTGAGTAAATTTCCTACAGCGGAATCCGTATAGGGTGTACCAGGTGTGATTTCTAAAACCACAAAGTCAGCCTGAACCTGTATATCTGTAGCTAGTTTGCCAAGAGAGTTTGCATACGCCCTTAAATTCTCTAATCGTGAATCAGCCCACTGACATATTCCACCAACAGAGTATTCAAAGATTTTATCCAGAGTACTTTTTTGATTCGTCCATCCACAGTTAGATTTTTGGCTGTTTGATAGTTTTGCACTGCGTTTTTGGTTCCTGCACCGAACTTGCCGTCAGCACTGCCACAGTTGTATCCCGGCTTATTAAAAAGTGACTGAACTGTAGCAACTCCTGCACTGTAGCGATATTCATCGTCTCGTCGGTAAGAGCCTGTACCATTAATAATTTTTTCATAAGTCCATCTTGTGTTATCCCAACTTGCTATAAATTGGCCTCCTTTTATTTGTTATTTAATTTGCAAATTCAAATAATAAAAAGAAAGAAGCTTAGAATTTGTAAACTGTTCAGATTAAAAAATTGAATTTAATCTTTACGAAATAGACACACTATGATATAATTTGACTATTAACAGTGGAGGTGTGATATGCAGCCTATACAGGAAAGAATTAGACCATCAGCAGATTTAAGAAATCATTATAATGAAATATCTAAACAGTGCAGAGAAAATAATGAAGCGGTCATTATAACAGTCAATGGCAGAGGCGATACAGTATCTCTTGGTTATGAGGAATACAGACGTATGAAAGCAAGAATAGAGCTTTTAGAAATTCTTGCGGAAGCAGATGAAGATGTTAATGTTGGAAGAGTTGCACCTATGGAAGATACCTTTACGAGTTTACGTGCAATCTTAAAGGAGAAGTGTAATGACTAAGTATACTGTAATCAGAACAGATACAGCAGATTCACTTATTCATAAGATTATTCTTGATATTGCAGAAAAATTTGGTGCTGAGGTTGCTTTGGAAAAATTGGATGAATTGGAAAAACAAATTATGTCACTTTCAGATAATCCGTATATAGGTACAGATCCACGCTATATGATTCTTCGCAGACAAGGATATAAAGTGCTGATCACAGAAAAGAATCTGGTGTTTTATAAGATTGATCAAAAAGAAAAGTTAGTTACTGTATATGCAGTAGTTGATCAGAGACAAGACTATTTAAGCATTATAAGAGGACTATAAATCAAAAGTTAATTTTTCTATTGCACACAAAGAAAATTAAGTGTATAATTTGCTAGGATTGAAGTTTCAGCCGGCTCCGTTAGCCGGCTTTGACAGAATAAGATCATAGATAAAGCGGATAACGCAAATGGAGGAAATATGAGTAAAAAACCGGTAGTATTAATGATTTTAGACGGCTACGGCCTGAATGAGAAAGAAGAGGGTAATGCAGTGGCAGAAGCCAAGACCCCTGTGATGGATAAATTGATGGCAGAGTGTCCTTTTGTAAAGGGTAATGCCAGTGGTATGGCAGTAGGTCTTCCCGAAGGCCAGATGGGTAACTCTGAGGTAGGCCATTTGAACATGGGAGCAGGACGTATCGTGTATCAGGAGCTGACCAGGATCACTAAGGAGATCCAGGACGGTACTTTCTTTGAGAATCCCGCGCTGCTTGCAGCAGTAGAGAATTGTAAGAAGAATGACAGCGCTCTGCACATGATGGGTCTTTTGTCCGACGGTGGTGTACACAGCCACAATACCCATTTGTACGGTTTGCTGGAGCTGGCTAAGAGAAATGGTCTTGAGAAGGTGTACGTACACTGCTTCTTAGACGGACGTGACACACCTCCTGCCAGCGGAAAGGAGTTTGCAGAGGCACTGGCTTCCCAGATGGACAAAATCGGTGTGGGTAAGATCGCTTCTGTTATGGGACGTTACTATGCAATGGACAGAGATAATAACTATGATCGTGTGAAACTGGCTTATGATGCCATGACCAAGGGAGAGGGACTTACAGCACCTTGTGGCATCTGTGGTATCCAGGCTTCTTATGATAAAGGCGAGACGGATGAATTTGTAAAGCCTACCGTAGCACTTTCCGGTGGCAAGGCTGTGGCAACCGTGCAGGATGGCGACAGTGTGATCTTCTTTAACTTCCGCCCTGACAGAGCGCGTGAGATCACGAGAGCATTCTGTGACGATGATTTCAAGGGCTTTGATAGAGGCGCACGTAAGGATATCACCTTTGTATGTTTCTCAGATTATGACCCCACCATCGCTAACAAGCAGGTGGCATTCCATAAGGTATCAGTGACCAACACCTTCGGTGAGTGGCTGGCTGCCAACCATATGACTCAGGCCAGAATCGCTGAGACAGAGAAATATGCCCATGTAACCTTCTTCTTCAACGGCGGCGTAGAGGAGCCCAATGAGGGTGAGGACAGAATCCTGGTAAACTCTCCCAAGGTGGCTACTTACGATCTGAAGCCGGAGATGAGTGCTTATGAAGTGTGTGATAAGCTGACAGAAGCCATCCGCAGTGATAAATATGATGTGATCATCATCAACTTTGCAAACCCTGACATGGTAGGTCATACCGGTGTGGAGGGCGCAGCTGTGAAGGCTGTGGAAGCAGTGGATGAGTGTGTAGGTAAGGCTGTGGAGGCTGTGAAGGAGATGGATGGTGCCATGTTCATCTGTGCAGACCACGGTAATGCAGAGCAGCTGGTTGATTACACCACCGGCGAGCCGTTCACGGCACACACCACCAATGAAGTACCTTTCATTCTGGTAAATTATGATTCTGCTTACACCTTGAGAGAGGGCGGTTGTCTGGCTGATATCGTGCCTACCCTGATCCAGATCATGGGCAAGGAACAGCCTGTGGAGATGACCGGTAAGTCTTTGCTGGTT
>JAZRJO010000104.1:0-3952 GCA_045645825.1 Acetatifactor sp.
TCCCAGTTATGGTATACTGCCTGTACATCGTCATCATCTTCCAAAAGATCCAAAGTCTTCTGAAGATTCTTCACAGCAGTTTCATCTGTCAACGCCACATAGTTCTGCGGTATCATGGTCACCTCTGCGCTCATCATAGGAATTCCTTCCTTCTCCAGGGCTTCTCTCACCATATCAAAGCTGTCCGGATCCGTCAGCACTTCGAAACTTTCTTCTTCCTCTGTAAAGTCCTCTGCCCCTGCATCCAATGCCATCATCATCAGATCATCTGCTTCCAGATCACACTCTTCCTTATCAATGATGATCTGTCCCTTCTTATCAAACATAAAGGATACACAGCCCGGAGTACCTATATTACCCTGTCCCTTGGTAAATGCACTTCTTACATTAGCCGCAGTACGGTTCTTATTATCGGTAAGGGCATCTACAATGATAGCAATACCGTTAGGGCCATATCCCTCATAGGTTACATATTCATAGTTTACGTTGCCTACATCTCCGGCTGCTTTCTTGATACCGCGCTCAATGGTATCATTTGGCATGTTGTTGGCTTTTGCCTTGGCAATTACACTAGCAAGCTTGAAGTTATTGTTAGGATCCGGACCACCCTCTTTTACCGCAACAGCAATTTCTCTACCGATTATGGTAAAAATCTTACCCTTTGCGGCATCATTTTTTTCCTTTTTATGCTTAATATTCGCAAATTTAGAATGTCCTGACATGTTTTGTACTCCTTTAATATAAATTCTCTTTAGTATCATAACACTTCATGCGTAAAACGTCAAGAACTGCATCCCTTATGTATCCAGTTCCAGACTGATTTTTAATGCCTGATTCACTTTTTCCATGATTTCTCCGTCCAAATGGCACACCTTATCCTTCAGACGTTTCTTATCTATAGTTCTAAGTTGTTCCAAAAGAACAACGGAATCCTTATCCATATCATAAAGCATTGCATTTAGTTCAATATGTGTAGGCAGCTTCGCCTTATTCATCTTAGATGTAATTGCTGCGCAGATCACTGTTGGACTATGTCTGTTGCCAACATCATTCTGTATGATCAGAACGGGGCGTATCCCTCCCTGCTCCGATCCGATGACCGGTCTTAGATCTGCGTAATATACATCTCCTCTTTTCATGTACTGTCCGTTTCTTCGTAATGTAGTAATATTATTTCCAGTTTATCTGAAGGTATTCACACTTCTTTTTCTTTTCCTGATAAGGCCTTTGATGCCCTTTTAATTACCCGGAGCTCTTACTCAGGCCTCATAGGGTGCTCTGACAGCACTGATACTTCCGTCTCTTACATAGACTCTGGGAATTCGTTTTCCCAGGCAACATACCAGCTCATAATTAAACCGACCGGAGAGTTCTCCCAGAAACTCTGCCGTTATCTGTTCTGCACCATCTGTACCGATCAAAGTCACATGTTCACCTTCCTTAACATCAGGAATCTCTGTGACATCCACCATAAACTGATCCATGCACACCCTTCCTAAGATAGGTGCTTTCTGTCCTCTGATCAGTACATACCCCTTACCCGAAAGCATCCTTGGATAACCATCACCATATCCTACCGGTATGGTCGCGATCCTCATTTCTTTTTCTGCCGTAAAGGTTCCTCCATAGCTGACACTTTGCCCCTTATGTAGGTCTTTTACAAAGATCACGTGACTATGCAGCGACAGAGCAGGCTTTAACTTCATGATTTCCGGATTGGGTTCACCTGATGGCCATAAACCATAAAGAATCGCTCCCGGACGGACAATGTCCATTTGTGTGGAAGGCATCTCCAGAACTGCTGCACTGTTGGCACAATGCTTGATCGGAATATGAAGACCAAGTTCACTCTCTATCCTTTGTAAAAAATCCTGAAACACCTTAAGTTGATGTAATGCATCTGTCTTATCTCTCTCATCTGCTTTTGCAAAATGAGTAAAAATTCCCTCTATCTCGATATTCTTCATCTCCATGGCTTTTTGTATCAGCATAAGGCCTCTGTCATCCGCAGGGATACCGATACGACTCATTCCTGTATCCACCTTGATATGAATCTTAATTTTCCTGCCAACATTTACGGCCGCTTCAGAAAGCTGCAAAAGGGTATCTTCTCTAAAAACAGTAAGACTGATATCTTCCCGGATCAACGGTTCGTAACTGTAAGAAAACGCATATCCCAGAATCAAAATGGGTTTTGTAATGCCCTCTTTTCTTAAGATCAGTGCTTCCTCTGCACTTGCCACTCCATAACCATATATACATTCAAAGGCATCGATACATTTCGCTATGGGAATGCATCCATGACCGTAAGCATCTGTCTTCAGTACTGCCATGATCTTTGTGTGAGGATCCATATGCTCTTTCATGCAAATCACATTGTTTCTGATGACATCTAAATCTATCTGTGCATATACCCTCTGAAATTCGCACTCTCTGATATTCTGCGTCTCCATGGTATTTTCCGCCTTTCTTATTATTTTATACACACTTTTGCCGTTGCATTCACCAGATCACCTGCTGTCATGCCATGCTCTCCAAGCTCAGATGCCGCTTCCTCTCCGGCCCTTCCATGAAGATATACCCCAACGCAGGCCGCTTCAAAAGGTGGCATTCCCTGTGCCAGAAGTCCGGCAATGATACCTGTCAGAACATCACCGCTTCCCGCCACTGCCATTCCACTGTTTCCAGCAGTGTTCATACATATAGGCTTACCACCCTGACAAACATATGTCCGTGCATCTTTACTTACTATAACACAATTTAAAGCTTCTGCAAGCCTTAAAGCAGTTTCTACCGGTTCATTTTTTACCTGATCGATCCGCATTCCGCATAATCTGGCAAGTTCTCCTACATGAGGCGTGAGAATGAACGTCCTTCCTGCACCGGCCTGCATCCTCAAAAGTTCTATAAGCTCTTGATATTTAGCTAACAGATTCAAACCATCTGCATCGATCACCACAGGCAGAACACTGTTCTTCAGAAAAGCATTTAACACATCATAAGCCCATTGGTCCGTTCCAAGACCGGGGCCTATGGCCAGCACATTGGGCCATTCAAAGGTTTCCTTCCCCGGCTGTTTAGTACATAATAAAGCTTCCGGCACAGTGGTCTGCAAAATCACACGGTTACATTCTCTGCTAAGCACCTTGACGATCCCTGCTCCGGCCCGGTACCAGCCTAGGGCTGCAAGTACCGCCGCTCCTGCCATGTTCCTGTTTCCGGCTGCCAGCAGCACTTTCCCAAAAGTACCCTTATTGCCGCCTGGGCACCGATCAGGCAACAGTTCTGCCGGCTTTTCTGTGTAACGAAACATCCCGGGTCTTGTATCTCCGAAAGCCTGTTCACCGATACCGATCTTCTTTACCACCACCCTGCCTGCATACTCACATCCGGGATAGGCATATAGCCCCCTTTTTCCAAAAGCAAAGCAAACCGTCAGATCTGCCTTCACAGCACAGCCCATCACATTACCACTGTCACTATGGATACCGCTGGGCATATCTACCGCCACTTTAAAGCCTTTTTTCTCTTGCAGCCAAGTAACCACATCCGCATACTCTCCGGTCACATTCCGGGACAACCCTACACCAAAAAGAGCGTCTACCAAAATATCATATTCACCTGCCGGTGGCTTGCTGCATGTCTTTACCGGAAAATGCTTTAAAATTTCATATTGGTTTTTCCAGGCATTTGTTGCCTTATCACGATCCCCACAGAGTAAGACCTCCACATGAAAGCCATCCTCT
This sequence comes from Acetatifactor sp., assembly GCA_045645825.1. GTDB lineage: Bacteria > Bacillota > Clostridia > Lachnospirales > Lachnospiraceae > Acetatifactor. The sequence continues at coordinate 3,747 of JAZRJO010000104.1, forward strand.
TTTTTTCCTTTTCCGGCCCACAATATATCATCAGTGAAAGAACTTTGTCCATGCTCCGCCAACAACCTTGCAAGTGCAAGCCCGTCAGCTCCATTGTTACCGCAGCCGGCCAGCACCAACACTTTCCTTCTTCCAAAACCGGTTACACCAAGTACCTTTAGAATTTCCTCATAGACGGCAAGTGCAGCCCGCTCCATCAAAACAAG
>JAZRJO010000105.1:0-5127 GCA_045645825.1 Acetatifactor sp.
ACCGCACCCATTCACAAAACTGGAATATTTTACTACATAGAAGGCTATACTTTTAGTATCAAAGAATAAAGAATCCTGAAATGAGGTATATGTATGAAAATATTTTTCAGCCAGAGCTATAAGACCAGCCAGACTACAGAAGAAGATTATACTACCCCTTCTCTACGAGAAGACATGGAAAAAACCCGCATGGCGCTGGAAAGCGCTTATGCAGGCTTTGATAACGCAACAGACGAAGATATGATCGACTGTTATATTTATGAAATTAACGCACTCCTGAAACGATACAAGCACTTAACAGCCCTGGCCGCCAAGGAGCCCCAACCTGCCGAGCGGACCAACACCTCTCCTTTTAAATCCCTGGCAGCACATGTATTTAGCTAATTTCTATTTAGCTTTAGAACAAATACACACAGGCAGTGTAGGGCGGCAGGCTCAGACAGACGCTAAAGTGACCATACTCATGATCCCAGAAAGCATCCAGCTCACCGGGAAGATGGTTGCCTGCGCCGCCAAAGCGCTGCTCATCACTGTTTAATTTCAGCCAATACCTGCCCTCTCTGGGCACTTTCACTTTATAATTCTCCCACCTGACAGGCGTCATATTCAGTACAAACAATAGACCGGGATACCCGGAAGAAGACCTTCTTACGAAGGAATAAGTACTGTGATCTGCATCATCTGCATTCATCCATTCAAATCCGTCCAAGCTTTTGTCAAGTTCATACATACAAGGGAACTCACGATACAGCCAAAGAAGTTCCTTGACATATTCATGGAGTCCTCTGCTGTGCCAATTATCCAGCTGGAACCAGTCAAGAGACCTCTCTTCACTCCACTCTCTCTCCTGTCCGAAATCCTGTCCCATAAACAGAAGTTTCTTACCACTATGACCGAACATATAAGTATATCCCACTCTCAAATTGGCATACTTATCTGCCGGGTACCCCGGCATCTTGTTCAGCATAGAACACTTCATATGTACCACCTCGTCATGAGACAAGGGTAAAATATAATTTTCACTCTGGTTATAACTCATGGCAAAAGTCAGTCCATTATGATTTCCTTTGCGGAACAGAGGATCCAGCTTCATGTACTCACAGAAATCATGCATCCATCCCATATTCCACTTAAAAGTAAAGCCCAGACCACCATCCTCCACTCCATGGGTGATCTTTGGCCATGCCGTTGACTCCTCCGCGATCGTGATAAATCCTGCTCCCGCTCCACGCACTACTGAATTCAGATGCTTGAAAAATTCAATGGCCTCCAGATTTTCGTTCCCACCGTATTTATTGGGACACCACTGCCCGTCCTGCTTGCCGTAATCCAGATAAAGCATGGAAGCCACGGCATCCACACGGATCCCGTCCACATGAAATTCCTTCATCCAGTACAAAGCATTGGCGATGAGGAAATTCTTCACTTCCGTCTTACCATAGTTAAAAATCTTAGTCCCCCAGTCCGGATGCTCCCCCAGCCTGGAATCCGGATGTTCATAGATACAGGTCCCATCAAACTCAGCCAGTCCATGGGCATCCCTTGCAAAATGAGCCGGCACCCAGTCCAGGATCACACCCACGCCGGCCTTATGTAATTCATTGACCAGATACATGAAATCCTTAGGTTCCCCATACCTGGAGGTAGGTGCATAATAATTGGTCACCTGATATCCCCAGGAACCGTCAAAAGGAAATTCTGCGATTCCCATAAGCTCCACATGGGTATATTTCATTTTACTCAGATACTCTACGATTCTGTCTGCAAACTCTCTATAATTGTAAAAACCTGCTGTAGTACCATCCTCATTCTTTAAGAAAGAACCGATATGACACTCATAAATCGCCACCGGCTCCCTGGTCATATCTTTCTGTCCCCGGTACCACATCCAATCGGCATCATTCCACTCAAACCCGGATAAATCTGTAACCACAGACGCAGTATCCGGCCGATACTGGGCCTGATTGGCGTAAGGATCTGCCTTATACAATTTCCTTCCATCCCGGGTAGTGATCAAAAATTTATACAACTCCCCGCAACCGATCTCCGGTACAAAGACCGTCCAGATGCCCCCGGGGCCTATCTTCGTCATAGGATGAGCATCTTCCTCCCAATCATTAAAAGTACCCACCACATGCACCTTGTCCGCATTAGGTGCCCACACGGCAAAGAACACACCATCCACACCATCTTCACAGGAAAGATGTGCCCCCATCTTCTTGTATATCTCATAGTGCATACCCTGTCCAAACAGATACTGGTCTGTCTCAGAGATAAAAACCCTCTCCCTTACTCCCATAATGCCTCCCCATTACATAAAATCATTTTCCCGTAAGATGATCATATCCTCATCATCGTACCTCTTTGCCATTAATATGTCAAAAAAGTGCTTAATATTCTTTCTATTGGCATGCTCAATGGCCTCATCTACAATTTCCTTGACTTCCATGATCGTCACCGCATGGTCGATAGTCTGAAGCTCCTCTATTCTGGTATGAAGTGCCAAAACGCCCAGGTCATCAATGGAATACTCCATCTCTCTGGCGTACTTCTTGCCGAAAGTCACCAAAGTCTCATTACTCAAAGCCTCCATATCCATCCGTGCGGTAAAACACTCAGAAAGCATCTCGTTCCTTTCCAGGAACTTATTCATATTCTTCTTCGTATCTTCTATTACCACAATGATTCCCTGCCCCTCACGCTGCAGCTTCTTATACATGGCAGTGGCAGTCTTTTCGTTAATATCTGATGCTTTCTGTATGATCAGCGCACCGTTTTGCAGCTGATCGATTATGTTAGTCACATCCTTCTGATTCAATGCCTGCCCTGATATCTTTGCAGTCTTTCCCGAGAAATTGCTGTCAATGATCTGCACATCGCGGATGATATTCTTTGCCAGATTCAACGTATCCACACCTTCCTCGCCGGTGAGGATCACATTACCGGTGTAAGAAGCCATACTAATATTGTCCAGCATCGCGATCAGCTTATATCTGGCGGAGCGATTCTGAATAAAAGGACCGAACAGCGCCTTCTCCTCCTTGGATAAGTTACGAATGCGGGGCTTCTCCTGCTCTATGATTTCTTCGGCAGATGCTTCGCTTTGTTCCTTGCATACTGCTTCTTCAGCAGGCATTTCACTCTGTTCAGGCCACTCCTCCTGTTGCAGTTCTGTCTCTTCTACCGGTTCCTCAAACTCCACGTCAGACGATTCCTCAAACTCCGGTTCCTCTTCCATTTCAGCAATCTCTTCAATTTCAGCAAATTCTTCTACTTCATCAGGAATGTCCATGTCCAGCTCCGCTTCCTTCTTCAGTCGCTCCCACTCTCTCATAACATCCTCGAAGTTCATTTGTCCGGTAATCTGCTTATCCACCTGCTGTACATCCGGCATCACAAGACTGATTTGGCCGTCAGGCTCCATGGACAATGCCTCCTCAAAAGGATTCCTTGATTGCGCAGACTGTAAGTCACCTTCTGTCTGCACCTCAACAGCCGGAAGGTTATCGGTCTCTCCGAAGAATACTTCCGTCTCCTGCATCTTAGGTTCCAGCGTCTCTTCATCCACTTCCTCTATCTCCAAAGAATCAAACGACTCCGTATCCTGATCGAATCCGGATATACCCAAATCACCTGTCACAGGATCTGCTATGGTGGGCACGTCTTCTCCCAGTATCTCCTTAAGCCCTTCTGCCAGTTCTCTCTGCAGATTAATTGTATTATATTGACTGATATCCACTGTTTTCACCTGGATATCATAATCATCCCCTGCTTGCCGGTTTTCCGCCTGAGGCTTTTGGGTCTTTTCCTCGGTCTCCGCAGCCGGTTTTGTTTTCTCTTTCGTCAGTGCAGCGTTACTTTCATCCGCTTTTTGCTGTCCGTTCTCCTGCTCCTTCTTTGCAGCCTCCACCTGATCATACCGCGGCTCAAAACGATACTCATACTTCTGCTGTTGCTGGGGCGTCAACGGCTGATGAAGCATCTTAAGCTCCAGGGCCTTGATCACATACTTTCCATCCCCAAACCAAAGGATCAGTTCATCACATTCCTCCACACAACGAGTAGACAGACCTACCCGGTGATACAGATAAGCCAGCTCATACGCCCACTTCTCCCGATAATCCCGCTTCTTCAGTTCCTCTAAAACAGCGATACGCTCCTCCAGACTCACATCCTGGGCTTCATACAGCTTATACTGCAATATGTATCTGCCTGTATCCTTCGGTGCGATCTGCACAAACTCCTTATAATACTCTACCGCCTCCACGAACTCTTCCATCTTGATGGACAACTCACAGAGAGAATAACAGATGGTTCTCCCACCCGGGTGACGGTCATACGCCAGTAGCAGCATATCCTTGGCATCCTCATATCTTCGGTTGATCTTATATAAATCACTGATGGTGCACAACATCATGACACTCTTCACGCGCCGCCAATCAATGGTATCGGCAATCTCCGCAGCCTGTGCATAATCACCTTTTGCAATTAATGATTTGATTTCTTCCGCTCTTACTTTGTATTCAAACTTATCCAAGGTACTTCGCTCCCATTTTTTACCAGATTTATCCGCTACATTGTTCCAAAAAAGTGTAAAATTACCCACTTTTAATCTAGTGTAACATAGTACCCCTGTGTATGTCAAATAGCAAATTACTCAACCGGGCAAACTGCTCTAAAGTAAGCACCTCGCCACGAATGGTGGCCGAAAGCCCCATCTCTTCCAGGACTGCCGCCACTTGCTCCTTGGTCACAGAAAGCCCCTGTGCATTGCCCAATCCGTTTACAAGAGTCTTCCTCCTTTGGTTAAAAGAAGCCCTGATCAACGCAAACATAAATTCCTCATTCTTCACCTTCACCGGCGGTTCCTCGTACCGCGTCAGTCGGATCACTGCACTGCCCACATTGGGTCGCGGGATAAAGCAGTTAGGCGGCACATTAGCCACGATCTCTGGTCTGGCGTAATACTGCACTGCCAGGGAAAGAGCACCGTAATCCTTGGTTCCGGGCCCTACCTGCATCCTGTCAGCCACTTCCTTCTGCACCATGATCGTGATGCTCTTTAAGGGCACATGACTCTCAAACAACCCCATTATGATGGGCGTTGTTATGTAGTAGGGTAGGTTG
>JAZRJO010000106.1:0-5112 GCA_045645825.1 Acetatifactor sp.
AGAAAATCCGCTGACTATTTTTGCGGCAGTGATCCTTGCACCCATCGGTGAGGAGATTCTGTGCAGGGGTATCGTGCTTTACTACGGCAGGCGGATGGCTGAGGGGATTGGCAGTAAGAAAGTGTCTTTCTGGATCGCCAATGTGCTGCAGGCCCTTTTGTTTGGAATCATGCACGGCAATATCGTGCAGGGAACCTATGCTTTTGTGCTGGGTATGGGTCTGGGACTTCTGTATCGCAGGTATCACAGTCTGTATCCGGCCATGCTTTGTCATTTTGCCATTAACTTCCTGTCAACCTTTGTCATGGGGTATCTGTTTGGGTGGGTGCCGGAGAATCTGTTTGGCACCATGATCATCTTTGTGCTGGGAGCAGGGTTTACTCTGTTGGCAGTGGTTTTGGCAGGGAAGAGGTGTCAGGAGCGCGGCTTAGAGAGTGGTGCGTTTGAACAATAAGAATTAAAATGCAAAAGGGGAAAGAGATAATAAAATGCTAATATATTTACAAATGATAGATGAGCCGCAGGACAAGCATAAATTTGTAAAGGTATATGAGGCTTACGTTAAGCTTATGTTTTATGTGGCGAATGAAGTATTACACAATTCACATGATGCCGAGGATGCTGTACAGCAGGCATTTATCAGTATTGCAAAGAATATAAAAAAGATTTCTGAGGTAGAGTGTCCTAAAACAAGAAGCTACATCGTTACTATAGTTGAAAATAAAGCAATCGATTTACTTCGGGCAAAAGCGAGGCGCGGAGAAATAGAACTCAATGAGGATACTAACGGTCTGCCAATAGAGTATACAGGAGACAATAGTCTGGCCGCCTGTATACTTAAATTGCCTGTTCGTTACAGGGAAGTGATTTTGTTAAAATATGAGCAGGGCTACAGCACCAGGGAAATTGCAAAGATATTGAATCTTACGGAGAGTAATGCCGGTAAGCTTTTGCAACGTGCCAAAAATAAGCTGGAGGAGCTGTGCAGAGAGGAGGGAATACTGTGATTGACGAAGAAAAGCTGCAGATAGCAGCAAAGGAAGCGGCCGAAGCAATACTTCAGTCCTTACCCGCACAAAAGGATATTGCGTATGCACCATCCTCATCCTTTGTAAGGAGAATGAAGAAATTGATATTTCGGACAAAACATCCTATACTGTACCAGGGTGCGCGTGGTGCAGCATGTCTGCTGGCCCTGGTTTTGTCCGGCAGTGTCCTTCTCTTTGGCATCAGTTCTGATGTACGCGCCGCGGTGCTTGGGTGGTTTAAGCAATTGAAGGGAGATACACACTTTGAGTATGATTTTGAAGGCGATAACGCGGTGGACATGACTGGTGTAAGATATGAGCCGGGATGGGTGCCGGAGGGATTTGAACTGGTGGTGCAGGAAGTGGATGAAAGTCGTGGTACATTCATATATGTTGACTCAAAAGGCTTTAATGCAGATTTTTCTTACTTATTTGCCTTAATAGAAGGAGATCAGAATTTCTTAATGGATGGAAATCAGCCTTATAGTGAGTACTCGGTTGTAGAAGTTATGGGGTATAAGGCCGATTATTATATGTCAAAGGATGCTGAACATACCAGTACCCTTGTATGGATTGATGAAAATGACACCTTATTTACAGTTACTGCTATGCTTGCGAAGGAAGAGCTGATCAAATGGGCTGAGAGTATTATAGAAATAAAGGAAAATTAATCAATTAAAAAAAATGTAACTGTTCAGAGCCCCCACTAACGGTTGACTCTGGAATTTGTGCAAAACGTAGAAATTGAAAATTTTTACGTTTGCAGTTAACGGGTTGCTTTTGGAAGTTATCCACTTAAACTACATCGTATACGCGTATGTTCACAGTATTATCGTAAACATTGCATCAAATGTGGAAAACTTCCCTTAAAACAGCTGTTTCACAGCTATTCAACTTCAAATTTAATACTTTTATCCACCGTCATTTTGACGATACCGATTTGGACATAAATTCGCTTTTTTCCTAAATTTATGGTAAAATGCAACCATAGAAATCAAGGAAAGAAGGTGGTCCGGATGCCAATAACTGAAGAATTCTTAAAGCTTCTTATGGAGCAGAATGCTACTCTGTTAAAGCAAAATGTTGCTCTTTCAGAGCAGAATACTGCTATGGCGGAGCAGATTTCGCAGTTAATTAAAACTGTCGAAAACCTAAACCAGACCATAAAGCAGCTGCAGGAGCGATTGAACAAAAACAGCTCCAAACCCCCTTCCAGCGATGGATTCAATAAGCCAAATGCCAACAAAGACCGGAGTTTACGTCAGTCTTCCGGACGTAAACAGGGCGCTCAGGAAGGGCATGAAGGTAAAAGTCTTTCTGTTACTTCCGATCCTGATCATGTTGAGAAGCATATGCATCCCAACTGTAGTTAGTGCCCTCACCGCGATTCCTGCCTGGAGCATGCCTGCGTGAAAGAGACCCGCCGCGAAATTGATACAGTGGTCAGAACCACCGTTACAGAGCATGACCTTATTCTTATGAAAGAATGTCCGCTTCATGGGGGCAGTATGCAGGGGACTTTTCCCGATCACGTTAAGGCAACCGTGCAGTACGGTTCGAATCTTCAGGCATTGGCTGTTGCACTCAATACCGTAGGTTCGGTAAGTATTAACCGCACACACGAAATACTTAGCAGCGTTTTCAACATCCCGTTGGCTACCGGAACCATAAAAAACATGGTCAACCGGGTTGCCGACTCCCTGTCCGGAACCTATGAATGCATCCGTCAACGGACAATCCTGTCTGATCTGATTCATTGTGATGAAACAGGTACCAGAGTTGATGGAAAGACCTTGTGGGTACACAATTCCTCAAACACAGACTATACATTCTTATCCATCCATAAAAATCGTGGATGGGCAGGAATGAACGATGCCGGTGTGCTTCCTTCTTATCAAGGGATCATAGTACATGACTGTTGGGGTCCTACTGGAAATACGAAAATGTCACGCATTCCATTTGTTGTGCCCATCTCCTGCGGGAACTGAACGGAGTGGAAGAAAACCATCCAGAACAGACCTGGGCACCCCGTTTCAAGGAACTTCTTTTGGCCATGAAAAAAACAAAAGAAACAGCCATAGCCGGCGGCAAAGACTCTGTCAGCATCGAACAGTTGAAACGGTTCGATAAACAGTATGACGAGATCATAAAAATCGCATATGCCGAAAATCCTCTTCCCGAAACCACTGATAAAAAGCGTGGCCGGAAGAAAAAGGGTAAAGTATTAAATTTGATTGGCCGACTAGACAAATACAAGGCCCCAGTCTGCCTATTTATAAAGAATTTCTGTGTTCCCTTCGATAACAACCAAGCAGAACGTGATATCCGGATGATAAAAGTAAAAACTAAAGTATCCGGATGCTTCCGCTCTATGGAAGGTGCACAGGAATATCTTACAATAATGTCATACATCGGAACTGCCCGTAAACATGGAATGAATCCTTATGAAGCAATCCGAAGTGCGATATCAGGTACCCCGGATGTTATTTTCAATTAAGGGGTGTCCTGAATAGTTACAAAAAAATCATATTAAGTGTCCAAAAACACCTCTTTAATTCGTTATTATATGTAGAACGGAGAAAGGAGGTGTTTTATATGCGGAAAATAGCAATGTCTTTAGCTGTGATTATGGTTTTATTGTTGTCAATGACAGCTTATGCAGCTATGCCAAGATATATTCGAATATATCCAGCTTTAAACTTTGAAGGAACTGCTGCAAATTGTTCTGTCATTGTAATTGCAGATGCTCCAAGTGATGAAATTGAAGCAAATATCAAGCTGTGGCAGGGCAGCATATGCGTAGCTACATGGCAGGAAGAGAGTACAGGCAATCTGGTATTTAAGGATACTGTAACTGTAATCAAGGGCAAGAACTATGAGCTTACAGCGGATGTTACCGTTAATGGCGTGGCACAGCCACAGGCTTCTGTTTCGGCAAAGTGCGAATAGGAGAAGTTGTGTGGTGTAGAGAGGAGGAATGCCATGGGGAGAGGATGAAATGTAAGAAAAAGAATGTATAGGTTTTGATATTTAACAAATGTATTAGAATGTAGACAAGATCAATAAAATTAAAATGAAGGAGAAAATTCTATGAGTAAAAGATTATTAAAATTATTTGGTGTATTTACAATGGTGTTTGCTGTGGTTACAAGTTCTATAACAAGTATGGCCTCAGATGTTTACAAGCCGGAAATGGATTTGACATTATTAAATACAGTAGCACATCCGAATGCTGGTGAAAATGTTGAAACTCGTCTGGAGAGGCATGAAAGATTGATTGCTGAAGGATATGTGTTGGAAGATATACAGGTATCAAATAAGAGTAGAAACCTTAATATTATTGGTCCGGATGGACTGGAGTATGAAACAAGAGTGGCAACATCTGTATATAGACAACCAACCAAAACTACTGTTACATATGGTGAAGATTATCTTAATATTATAACATCATCAACCTTAAGCCGAATTATAGAAATAGCTGTAGGGTTTATTGATTATGTAGGATGGATACCGACTGCATTAGGAATAAATACAAGCACATTGGCAGATTTTTTATCTGATGGTCGTGTGACACATATATGTGATTCCACATTGTTCTTTTATGATATCGAGGTTAAACTTGCCGGAACCAATAGATATTATTTTGTGGCAAGTTCTGAAAAATTTGAAATGGCTGTAACTGCTGTTTCTTCGGGATTTACTCAGTTGGGAACTCCTGTTCAAGAAACTGTAAGCGGTTTTGCAGCAAGTCAAAGTGCCAATTATGAAAATGAAAGAGCATTAAGCGAGATAGCAGTTGAATATCTTGTGACAGGTGGACCAGATCACTTATACGTTTATTTTGAGGAATATGATGTAATTGACTATGTTGAATTACATTAATTTGATTTGAGAATAGGAGATACCATGAGAAATAAAGTAGCATATTTATTAGTGCTGATTCCAATGCTTACAATTTTATTAAGTCCTCGTTTCGGGTGGAAAATTCATAATTACGACGCAACCGTTTTTCACTATGCAGGGACTACATTCGAGGATGGTACGTTTCATAGTAAATATACAAACGAAGAAGATGTGATTGATA
>JAZRJO010000107.1:0-6858 GCA_045645825.1 Acetatifactor sp.
TTATTGTTTTGCCAGTCATTCCAATTGATTATTGCTTATTTAAAGATATTATCTATTGTAATATCTTGGCCAGTTTTCTTATTGATGCTTTGTTTATATATACAGGCGAGGTGATTTGGAGGTTAGTAAGTTTTATTAATAATATCTTTCATTTGTTTAATGCATATGCAGTAGCGAAATTAGTAGCTGTAATTAAAAATGAAGATGAATAAGTATAAAAAATAGAGCTTTGGATGGCTCTATTTTTCTTTGCATAAAATCCCCCACCCTGCACACCATATAGCCGAGGTGGTCTATATGGAAATAAGGATAGAGTTTCGTGTGAGGGAGATCCGGCAGGAGCGTGGGTTGACCATTCGGCAGCTTGCGGACCTGTCCGGTGTAAGCAAATCAAATATATCAGCATTGGAGAAAGGGGAACATTCGGTATTAAAAATTTGACTAACATTTGACTAACAAAACTGTAAAAAACAATATAAAAATACGAAGAAGCGTAAAGAGTAAAAGCTGAGAAATGCAGTAAAATCAAGGGAAATAAAGAAATGCGCGATACTGCACAAATGCAAAAATCTACCTACGGACCAAAAGGTCGGGGGTTCGAATCCTCTAGCGCACGTTTTTTTATGTCTATGCGCATGTAAAGCACTCCATGACGGGGTGCTTTTTCTGTATTTGGGTAATATTTTTATTGCAAATATCTTCCGATTTTATTATAATAACGGTATACAGCCTTTGGGTTGTAGAAGAAAAGAGCTTTGGAGAAGGAGGATTTATTATGGCAGAATTAAAGGGAAGCAAGACTGAGAAGAATCTGTTGGAGGCATTTGCCGGCGAATCTATGGCTCGCAATAAGTATTCTTATTATGCGTCGAAAGCCAGAAAAGACGGATATGTACAGATTGCAGAGCTGTTTGAGGAGACAGCAGCAAATGAAAAAGAGCATGCTAAGTTGTGGTTTAAGCTGCTGCATGACGGAATCGGTGCTACAACAGCGAATCTGTTAGATGCTGCTGAGGGCGAGAACTACGAGTGGACAGATATGTATGCAAACTTTGCAAAGGAAGCAAGAGAAGAAGGGTTTGACTACATTGCTAATCTGTTCGAAGGTGTTGCTGCTATTGAGAAAGAGCACGAGGAGAGATATCGCAAGCTCCTTGAGAATATCGAGACAGGTATTGTATTTTCCAGAGACGGAGATACCATTTGGAAGTGTAAGAATTGCGGTCATATCCAGGTAGGGCCCAAGGCACCGGAAGTGTGTCCTGTTTGTGCACATCCTCAGGCTTATTTTGAAGTGAAGGCTGAGAATTATTAGACTTAGTGACGTTCGGCCCGCGCCTATTCGTGCACAGCTATGCTGTGCTAATCGCACCCTTCGGGGTCTTCGCTGCTTCGCAGTTTACTTTTACTCATAAGAAGGCGCTCCCTCAGAGAAGGTATCGGGGTGAAAATTCGTGCGAGCACGATTTTCATTCCGGTACCTTTTCTGGCTGGACCGGGAGTTTATAAAAAATTTATAAAAGCTTAGTTTTCCTTATATTTACGTGGGAATGGATACATGTTACAATAGGTGGCATAGAAAGCATTGTATTAGTTCGTTTGTCGGAAAGTTTTGCGGCAGAATTGAGGGAATATGGGCAGACAGGAATTTATTGATAGATTGAAGGCTGCATTGAATGGGAGTCTTGCTTCGTCCACAGTGGCAGAGCATGTGATATATTATGATGATTATATACGCGCTGAGATGCAGAAGGGGAAAAGTGAAGAGGCTGTGTTAGCATCTTTAGGGGATCCCAGATTGATTGCCAGAACGATCATTCAGACCAACACCATAGAAGATGGATGGCAGGAAGGCGGTTATCAAGGTGATACCCGGAGAGATTATGATCGAGAAGGGTATCAGAGCGGATACGGCAGAGGTGGTTTCAAACAGGCCGGGCGGCAGGAACAAGGTCAGGTTAGCAGACCGTTTCAGATTCCGGGTTGGGTGTGGATTGTGGCTGTGGTATTTCTTTTCATGGTTATAATTAGTGTTATTATGTCTGTATTGTCCTTCTTAGCACCTGTTTTGATACCGGTCGTAGTGATTATATTCCTGGTAAAGCTTTTCAGGGACTGGCTGAATTAGTTAAGAGTATATTATAGAAGGTATGGTTTTATAGTATGGCTTATGAAAGTAATGAACCGCCAGGGGGGACCGGCGGCTCATCATGAGGGGAGTATAAAATAATTAATATATAAGGGTTCGTAAATAGAAATTAGGGGGTTCTATTTACAGTAACAATTATATGACAAATTTTACAAAAATGCAATATATACTGGTACTAAAGGACTATGCAAATTCCGCATAAAAGATACTTTTATTTGACACACTACTCCTGTAACTATTAATCAACAGGAGGAAATAAAGATGTCCAACAATAATCAGAACAATAACGAAAACAACAAGTTCAACAACAGCACCAACTATTCTGATAACAATCAGAACAGCAAGAACAGCCAGAACAATCAGAATAACCAGAACAGAAACAATCAGAACAGAAATAACAACCAGAACAGCAATAACAACAATAGAAACTTTTAATGTAAGGTGAATTCTGGTGAAGTAGGGACGTCTTTTGGGACGTCCCTATTTACAATTTAGGAAATATTTGATACAATATCCAAAAAACGAATGGGTAATCACATGAGAAGATTTGAACTGATAGCGCCATGCCATTTTGGAATGGAAGCGGTGCTGAAAAGAGAGATTATTGATTTGGGTTATGATATCACAGAAGTGGCGGACGGAAGAGTGACTTTCTGGGGGGATGAGGAAGCGCTTTGCCGTGCCAATATTTTTCTGCGTACTGCGGAAAGGATTCTGATCAAGATTGGAAGCTTCCACGCAGAGACCTTTGAAGAATTGTTTCAGGGTACAAGAAATCTGCCTTGGGAAGAGTATATACCTGTGGATGGTAAATTCTGGGTAGCCAAGGCGGCCAGTGTGAAGAGTAAATTGTTTAGTCCTTCCGATATCCAGTCTATTATGAAGAAGGCTATGGTTGAGCGATTAAAAGGTGTTTATTCTGTCAATTGGTTTGCGGAGGATGGGGAGAGTTTCCCGATCAGGGTGTTTTTGATAAAGGATGAGGTTACGGTGGGTCTGGACAGTACAGGAGAATCCTTGCATAAGAGAGGATACCGTAAGTTGACAGCCAAGGCTCCTATTGCGGAGAATCTGGCAGCATCATTGATCATGCTGACTCCGTGGAATCAGAGCAGGATCTTAATCGATCCTTTCTGTGGCAGTGGCACGATTCCCATTGAAGCGGCCATGATGGCTGCTAATATGGCACCCGGTATGAATCGTTCTTTTACGGCAGAGAATTGGGGGCATATCATTGGTAAGCGGAATTGGTATGATGCTCTGGACGAGGCAGGTGAACTTGTAGATACATCAGTGGAGACTGATATTCAGGGGTATGACATTGATGACAGGATGGTCACTATCGCCAGAGAAAATGCAAAGCTGGCTGGTGTGGAGCATATGATCCATTTCCAGAAAAGAGGGGTTGATAAGCTCAGTTCTTCGAAGAAGTATGGTTTTGTAATTACCAATCCACCTTACGGAGAGCGACTGGAGGACAAGTCAGCCTTGCCGGCTCTGTACCGGACTATCGGTGAACGGTTTCGGGAGCTGGACAGTTTTAGCATGTATCTGATCACTGCTTATGAACACGCGGAGAAGGATATTGGCAGGAAGGCTGATAAGAACCGCAAGATTTATAACGGTATGATGAAGACCTATTATTATCAGTTCCTGGGTCCTAAGCCGCCTAAGAGGAATTGAAGGAGGATACAGATGAAAGGGAGAATCATTTTTGCAACGGGGAATGCCGACAAAGTGAGAGAGATTCAGATGATCATGGAGGATTCGGGCATGGAAGTGATTTCCATGAAGGAAGCAGGTATCTCCATAGATATAGAAGAAAATGGCAGTACCTATGAAGAGAATGCACTCATTAAGGCTCGTGCAGTGGCTAAGTATACGGATGCCATTGTGATGGCAGATGATTCCGGTTTGGAGGTGGATCACCTGAATAAGGAGCCGGGGATTCATTCAGCCAGATATCTGGGAGAAGATACTTCCTACAGGATCAAGAATCAGAATTTGATCGATAGGCTTAGTGGAGTGCCGGATGAAGAGAGGACGGCACGATTCGTATGTGCCATTGCAGCCGTACTGCCTGATGGCAGAGAACTGACCACCAGAGCCACTATTGAGGGCAGAATTGATTATGAAGAAAGAGGAACCCATGGTTTTGGGTATGATCCTATTTTCTATGTTCCCGAATTCCATAAGACTACTGCCGAACTGACGGAAGAAGAAAAGAATCAGGTAAGTCATCGTGGTAAAGCTCTAAGATTGATGAAAGAGGAACTTAAAACCTGTGAAAGTATTGATTGTTAGTGATACACATAAAAGGAATGATAATTATTTCAAAGTTTTGCAAAAAGCCGGACCATTTGATATGGTTGTCCATTGCGGTGATGCACAGGGAAATGAGAATCTGCTGAAAGAAGGAACCAATTGTCCCATGCAGATTGTGTTGGGAAACAATGATTTATTCACAGATTTGCCCAAGGAGTTAGAATTTAATATCGGCAAATATAAGGTGTGGGTTACACATGGTCATTATTATGGTGTATATTTTGGAACCAATATAATTAAGAATAAAGCCAGGCAAAAAGGTGCACATATAGTATTTTTCGGACATACCCACGTACCAATAGTAGATATGACAGATTCAGACGTGATCGCAGTGAATCCGGGTAGTATCTCATATCCCAGACAGTCCGGATATAGGCCATCTTACGTGATCATGGAGATTGATAGATTTGATGAAGTACATTTCTCTATTGCGTATTTATAAAAAAATCTTGACAGAAACCATTTGATTATTATATAATATTTCGTGTTGGGATTTTCTCTATAATCGGGGTGTGGCTCAGCTTGGCTAGAGCGCCTGGTTTGGGACCAGGAGGTCGCAGGTTCGAATCCTGTCACCCCGATTTTGTGAATATGAATAATAATATAAGTTTTATGCGGGTGTAGTTCAATGGTAGAACACCAGCCTTCCAAGCTGGATACGTGGGTTCGATTCCCATCACCCGCTTACTTTCGTGGGGGATTGCACCCTGCTTTAGCAGGTGGTTGCACCTGCTTTGGCGGGGGAATCTGCCCACTTGTTTTTTTACCGGGAACGCAGATCCACAGGAGGAGTGTGGTATGACAGATGGGCATAAGGAACGGTTGCACAGGGTGATTCGTGTATTATTCGGAATCATCAGTTGTGGGACGATTCTGATCGTGTTATTTGTGGATAAGAAAATAGAATATTCAAATCTGTGTAAGTTGGAAACAGGTATACCTAACCCGGTGTTGTGGGCAGGGGCGTTGTGTATGTTGCTGGGTGTGTGGCGGCTGTGTAGATGCAGGTTTTTTCAAGGATTGCGGGAATGGTGTGGTAAGCATTTTGGTGTGTGCCTTCTTGGTATGTCTGTATGTCTGTTGGCATTACAGCTTCTTTTGGCTTATGAAATTTATTTTATGACCGGTTGGGATGCAGGGATTGTGCATTCTGTGGCTTATAGCGTTGCAGCGGGAACCGGTGAAGTCGGTGATTTTTATTATTACTCCCAATATGTAAATAATATTGCGATCACATTTGTGCTTGCAGTGATCCAAAAGATAGCTATGTGGATAGGACTTGGCACCAGAAGTTATTTCGTGTGTGTGGCAGCAGGGTGTCTTTTTGTGAATCTGGCCTGTGTATTTACGGCCTTGTCAGTCAGAAAGATGACGAACAGTCCGGGATTCGGCATTCTGGGATTTGGGTTGATGAGTGTTGTGGCAGGACTGTCTCCCTGGATTACGATTCCTTATACAGA
Organism: Acetatifactor sp.; assembly: GCA_045645825.1. Classification (GTDB taxonomy): domain Bacteria; phylum Bacillota; class Clostridia; order Lachnospirales; family Lachnospiraceae; genus Acetatifactor. Next base: position 5,935 of record JAZRJO010000107.1, read on the forward strand.
TGCATTTAGTGTGGTCTTTCCGCCGTTGACTTTTTATCTGTATCTGTGTGCCGGAGAAAAGACTGGGTATCGGGCGTGGTTTTTGTATCTGCTGACCGGATTGGCAGGAGGCGTGGGATATCTGATCAAGCCCAGTGCAGGAATCGTTCTGATCGCAGTCGTCTGTGTAGAATTCTTTAGATTCTTTACAGTAAAAGGGGCAAGAAAAAAGATTCTCTGTAATCTGCTTGGAATTGTGTTGGCGCTTTTGATGACAGCCTTATTTCGAGAGGGAATGACAGTGTATCTGGGCTGTGATCTTAATGAAGAATTACAGTTTTCCCTGACACATTATCTGATGATGGGCTTGAATCAGGAGAATACAGGTGGATATTATTCTCCTGATTACGGTTTTTCTTCCTCTTTTGCCACAAGGCAGGAGAGAATGCAGGGGAATCTGCAGGTTAGTTTTCAGCGGCTTAAGGATTTTGGGCTCAAAGGATACGGTTATTTTCTGATACAGAAGCTCTTGACTAACTTTAATGACGGTACCTTCAGTTGGTGGATGGAAGGTGGATTCTTTCAGAAAGATATGGGCCACCATGCTACCCCTTTGCAGCAAGTTTTCAGAAGTGTGTATTACAAAGAAGGGGCATGGTATCCGGTGTATGCTGCAGCGGCCCAGGGTATATGGCTGGCAGTCCAGACCTTAGTTCTGGGCAGTCTGGCGCAAAGGAAGAAAGAGAGGTCGGATGAATATACAGTCATGTGGCTAAGCTTGTTGGGAATGTTTTTGTTTGTGATGTTGTTTGAAGCAAGAGGACGTTATTTATTCTGTATGCTGGGTATGTATTGTATGTGTGCAACAGTGGGGTGGAAGGATAGAAACAAATGAGAAAAGTGATTATTATCGGAGCAGGTCCTGCGGGGCTGACTGCAGCCTAC
>JAZRJO010000108.1:0-2060 GCA_045645825.1 Acetatifactor sp.
GTGTGATTGATGAAATGAGCAATGAAAATATACCCAAATTTTCTCAGCAGTTATAGTAACATTTCAAAAAACGACTTACATATTATGTATGAGAATTGCAATATCCTTCATTATTTGCTACAATAAACACAAATTAGCACAAAAGCGAGGGCATGTTATGAGTAAAAGGGTATACATCAGTGCTGACTACGCCGAACAGGATGGCGATGTTAATGTTGTTAACCTTCTAAAGCGGTGGGGAATAGACAATCAGCACAAAACTGATTTCGTGGATACTGCAGCGGTGAAGTCGGGTAGTGTCTCCAAGGATGCTGACTGCCGTCCTTGTGATTTAAAGAAGGAATTTAACAGGCAGATCAATGCATCTTCCGCCGTTATTTTCGTTGTGGGTGACAAAACTGCTATTCGCACAGCCGGCAGTAACTGTTCCCGGTTAAAGAACGCACAGGCCCAATGCAGTTGTACACCTTACAAGCAGAACGCAAATGGATCCACAACATGTAAAATTTCCACCGTCTATCCGGTTGGCGAGGATGACGATGTAGGAGAAATTAATACATTCTCCTATCTTACGCATGGGTTCATGCAGGCTAAAAAGCGCGGCAAGAATATTATCATTGTTTATAATTCGCAGTACAAACGCCCCAGTTGGTTGCCTGATTACATGGAAGGGTATGAATCCGTCGCTCAACCCTTCTGGGTAAAAAACAGTTGGGGAAACCTGGTTGGTAACTATTCCTTCATTAAAGGAGCATTAGGATATGATTAAGTTTTTTAAGCATGTTCTTACCTTGTCTCTTAGTATCGTAACCGTGGTGTTCACATTTGTTCCGGAAGCAATTTTTGAACAGTATAAACTTTTCCCTAATGTTTCTAACGCAGTAAATATCATAATTAACCGTGTGATCTTCACAGGCATTATTGTGGTATTAGTAACGATCGGTTATGCAATTTACCGGTGCTGCCGAAAGAAGGTTTGTATCAAGGGAAAGAACTACAGCATAAAGGTTAGTTATGGCGACATCTTTGATATGTCTGCATGCAAGAAGGTAATCCCCTTTGATGAATGTTTTTCAACTGAAGTAGGCCATGAACCGGCGCAAGTGAAGCCGTCTTCGATTTGTGGGCAATACCTGACAAGATACCCGATTGCTGACATTCATGCTCTTATTGATAAAGCACAGCTTAAACCGTGCAAAGGTAAGTCCAAATACAATAACCAGGAACGATATGAGCCTGGCCGGCTAGTTCCTAATGGCGATTATCTGCTGATGGCTTTTGCCAAGCTGGATAAGGACGGCCTGGGACGAATGACACGTGACGAATATCTTGAGTGTTTATCCATACTTTGGCAGGAAATCGATAAGCATTATGGGCAGACGGATGTGTGTATCTCCATCTTAGGATCAGGCACCACACGGATAGGTGATAATGAACTCACCCAACAGGAACTGTTGGACATGATTATTGGCTCGTATAAGCTAAGCGCTAATAAGATCAAAGTTCCCTCGACATTACATATTGTGTGTAAACGCCGCGACGATTTTTCTCTTAACAGAATCGGTGAACACCTGTAGCAGAGATATACACCTGCGATACTAAGCTGAAGAAGCGGTTGCTGGCATATGCAACTAAATTCTCGGAACTATGCCAGAAGATCGAACATGACGAACAAGGTGGGGTGCGCTTCGAGATTGACAAAAGCAGAATCAGCATCCGGCTGACAGCACCGTTTACTAAGAAGCGCAGAGAAAAAGCTCGCAAACACGCAAATTTAGGCAATTTGTAATAATACTCAACACAGGCACCTATATAGAGGTTGTAGCATATAATAACAACAGAAAAAGAAAGAGTAAGTATAAAATATGTTGCTTTTAGTCGAATCATCCTCTATAATAACGCTAGATACAAACAGAAGGTGATTTGATTGCTTATTGAATACAACAAAATACAGAGATTTCTTGATTGGGTAAAGGATGCTTTAAGGCTCGACAACATTGTAAGTAATGCTCAAGGCAGAAAAGTCCATAGAGGTCAGGTGTACAGGTGCAACTTTGGTG
>JAZRJO010000109.1:0-2741 GCA_045645825.1 Acetatifactor sp.
ACGCACATGGGTATGCTCCACCTGCTCCAGATTCTCACAAATAAAAGGGGCAATGCTTTCCAGACAAAACAGGTAGGCCTCTCTATGACCTACCCTGATATCTCCCAGCGTACTTCTGTCTATGCCCAGATTCATGAGCGCACCAAGAAAATCCCTATGTGAAAAATCATCCGAGAACTTCTCCTGAAGGGGTGCAATATGAACGCAGACAATTCCAAAGGGCTCCTCATATCCCAGTTCTTCTTTCAAACCAAACCGCAGCACCAATCTGTCGCAGTGCTCACTTCCGCCCCAAAACTCATAACCGGCATACCGAAGCTGTTGTTCCTCCTGCCAGAATATATCCTGTTCACCAAGCCCCAGAAAACCGGTAAATGTAAAGATATTCTGTTGATATGATTTCCTGGCAAGATCATGGAGCCTGCTTTTTAATTGCTGCATCTCCTTATCCGATGTGACTGCCATAACTTCCTCCTTATCCGGACACTTCCTGACATAACCTCGGGCTGTCAGTCTGTACTGCCGCACTCAAATCATCCCAGAGCCACATCCAGCACCATCATCACCGCAAATCCCAGTGCAAAGGCAATGGTTGCAATATTGGAATGTTTTCCTTCGTTTGCCTCCGGAATCAATTCTTCCACCACCACATAGATCATGGCCCCTGCCGCAAAAGCAAGCAGATAGGGCAGGATCGGTGTCACCACAGAAGCCAGTCCGATAGCGATCAGTGCTCCCAGAGGCTCCACGATGCCGGAAACCGCCCCCATTCCAAAGGCCTTGAATCTGCTCTTCCCTTCACTTTTTAATGGCAGGGAAATAATCGCACCCTCGGGAAAGTTCTGAATTGCGATTCCGATAGACAGAGCCACAGCACCGGCAAAAGTCACCGTCCCTTCTCCCGTGAGAATTCCTGCAAAAATAGCACCACAGGCTGCTCCCTCCGGCAGATTATGAATGGTCACTGCCAGCATCATCATGGTACTTCTCTTTAATTTACTGGGCACTCCCTCCGGATTGTCATCACCCACATGGAGATGGGGAATCACCGTATCCATCAACAGTAGAAAACCAATTCCCAACAAAAATCCCACAAGTGCCGGTACAAAGGCAAGCTTGCCCATTCCTTCACACATATTCATGGCCGGTATCAGCAGTGACCACACAGAGGCAGCCATCATAACCCCCGCCGCAAATCCCAGAAACACCCTCTGCAGATTGGGTCCGATCTCTTCTTTCAGAAAAAACACGCAGGCCGCTCCCGCAGCAGTTCCAAAAAATGGTATAAACACACCTAATAATACTTCCATAACCCTCCTAACCCGGTTTTGTCACAGCAATCAGCTTTAGACAAAACTGATGATCTCTTCCTTGGGAGCTTTAGTCTTCTCCACGCTGATGGCATGGAGCATAGGACCTTCTCCCTTGTAATCTTTCCAATATTCCTTAGAAACGGTGGCAGTCACACTGACCCATTCCTTCTGTTTCAGGCTGCCGGCCCCTTCATACTGACAGGCATACCCTAAGAAAGCCATGTCATCAGCACAACAAGTCATAGCCATTCTGCCCGGCACAAAGTATCCTTTGGGGAAACCGTCCGGTATCAGTACCAGGGCTGTAAATTTGATTTTCTTTCCTTCATATCTTTCCAAGTGATCCATACAATCCAGATACCAGATACCATAACCATTGTTATCCAGTTCAATCAACTCTTGATTCAGATCATATGGCAGATCATCCTCAAATATCTCATCGATCTCACCATTGGCATCCTCAAAGATCACTTCCGCATTGGGATTCACCGCCTTGATATTTCTCTTATAGGAGTTTAAATCTGTCACACCGTCACAACGATTAAATATGATCATCTCAGACTTTCGCACCATCTCTGAAAGTAAGGAGCGCATATTGGTATAATACATGGGGAATGTAGAACCGTCAATGGTAGTGATCTGCTGCTCGATCTTCCAATACCAGGGCAGCTTCATATTCTTGTAGTTCCACATACCGTTATACTCGATAATAATTCGATCCGGCTTATGCTTCTTCTCTAACTCTATCAGGTGACCGGGCGTAAAATCCTCTTCCTCCTCAATCACTTCCACCACACAGCGGCTTCTTTTCAGAAGCTTCTCATCATATTCCACTTCTCCTTCCTCACACAGAAGAATCAGTGTCTTGCCTTTGATCCTGAAATATGGCTGATCCAGAGTGAACGCGATGAACTCTGTCTTGCCGCTTTCCAAAAAACCATTGATCACATATACGGGCTTCATCTTCATTACGCCTTTCTGCTTCTTATTTTCGAAAAATTTATTTGCCAAAGAGCTCTATAAGCTTCTCTTCATCCAACTTAGAACCGATCACACAGATCTTACCTGTAACAGCAGGTTTACCCTCCCTGATCTCATGCTCCTGTGGTACATAATCATAATAAACCCAGGTACCGTCACCGGCAGGAACCATACCTTTTGCACGTAAGATAACACCATATTCGCCACTGTCCAGAGCCGTGAGAATCGTCTCCATCTCCTCTGCTGTGTAACAATTAGGCGTCTCCATGCCCCAACTGGTAAACACTTCATCTGCATGGTGATGACCATGATGGTCATGGTCGTGACAGCCACAGGTACAATGCTCGTCATGTTCATGGTGATGATGGTCATGCTCCTCATGGTCATGGTGGTGACCACACTCCTCGTGGTCATGGTGATGATGACCGCACTCCTCATGGTCATGAT
>JAZRJO010000110.1:0-3902 GCA_045645825.1 Acetatifactor sp.
CTCAGCAGGCGCACTTTGATTCCCTCTTACTGAAGGTTCTTTCATCAAATAGGAAATCCCTGTTACCGCCCATAGCACAAACACGATTCCCAGTATAATAAACCAGATTCTAAAATAACGCAAAAACTGCTTTACAGCCTCTCTCTGTATCTCTTTACTCATCCTTTTACCCTCCGTTTTCACTGTTTACAGCATCATAAATGCATAATAAGCAAACAGCAATATTCCGGTCAGCACGCCCCACAACGTAGCACCGTAAGCCCAGACTTTACCGGCAGATACAGGCACTTTACCTACAATTTTAGCAGTCTGACCATTGATATAAAAAGGATAATCCTTATTTTTGTACTGATAACCATATTTCCACACAGGTAGCAGTCCATAATTGGCTTTCAGGCTATTGACCTTCAGGCTCTTCTCCCGGTCTGATATGGTTCCATAACCAATGATGCTCTGCTTAACCAAGTTCACCGTATCCTCCTCCATCTTCTGTCTGGAGCGAACCTGCATTTCTTCTGCTGCGTAATTGTACCGTTCGGCCAAAAATCCGGACATATACTCCGGCTTAAAGGGCTCTAACTGTTCATACCGATAAGGCTCCATCAGATCCATAATCTCATCCGGCATCTTCATAGAGGCATCTGCCGGCACTTTTTCAAAACTAACATTTACATCTCTATAGATATCAAAAACACTTGTCTCTGTATACTGCGTCTCTCCGGTGGTCCATACTCTCACCTTGCGACCTTCTCCCCGATATGTATAATTCACATCATAATCATGGAGCCAGAAAGGCACATAATCACCTTCCATGGTATTTAACTGCACCTCTGACAGAAAATCAGTGGGGGCAAAGGTACATTTCCTGAACTTCTCCCTCATCAGCTTCTTTACCATATCCTTGCTGTACTGGAACGGAATCATATAATCCGGGGTAAATTCTCCCTCCACACGCTCATTAAAAATAATATAATTGTCACAATAAGGACACTGGGTGGCACTGGTATATTCCTCTACCGGTACTTCACCACTGCAGTTAGGACAGATATGGATGTCACCCTCTGTGTCTTTTCGCTGCTCACTCTTTTCACTATCGCAGAAAGGACAATACATTCCCTTTTTTTCAGGGCTGTAAATCACATTACCCCCACAATTTTTACATTGAAAAATCATACGCTGCCTCCTATCTATATGCCAGTTCTCTGATCACCTCTCCTGCCAGGATCAAGCCTGCCACAGCCGGCACAAATGCACAACTTCCGGGGGTAGCGCGACGCACCTGCCCGGTGGGATCTGAAATGCCCGCTGATTCTGTAAGAGAAGTAACCGCAAGAGGTGTCATGGCTACTTCTCTGGAATAAACCACTTTCAGCTTGGGGATGCCCCGGTCCTTCAATTCTCTTCTCATTACCTTTGCAAGAGGGCACACACTGGTCTCATAAATATCAGCCACTTCCAGTCTGGTAGGATCCAGCTTATTACCGGTTCCCATACTGCTTATCATGGGAATCCCCATTTCATATGCTGCCATTGCCAGATCCAGTTTAGCCGTCACTGTGTCTATGGCATCCACAATATAATCAAACTTCTCAAAGGGAAAATTTTTCCGCTCCTGAGGTAAATAAAAGCATTCATAGGTGGTCACTGTGCAATCGGGATTGATACTCTCGATCCGCTTCTTCATGACCCGGGTCTTATATTGACCTACCGTATCATAAGTAGCTATGATCTGCCTGTTTATATTGGAAATATTTACCGTGTCATTATCTATCAGATCAAGATGACCTACGCCGCTTCTGGCCAAAGCCTCCACCACATGACCACCTACTCCACCGATTCCAAAGACTGCTACACGCTTTTTTGAAAGATTTGCAATTCCATCCTCGCCAAGCAACATAGCCGTTCTGATAAACTGTTCCTTCATTTTATTCCTCCGACGTTGTCTGGTTGTTTCTAAAGTTAATTATACGTAAATTTTTTCTTATCGTCAATGGTTTTATACATGGGTTAGGCGGCACTAGTGACGGTTAGGAACAAGAACTGTTTCCAGTATTTACTTGTTGATTTCTCCCAAAAATATATTACAATATTCATGTAACAATTTTGTAACATCTTTGTAATGAAAGGAGATTACTCATGAAAAAAATGAATTTAATGGCAGGTATACTGATTGCATCAGCAACAATGGCAGGGACTTCTGTTACAGCAAATGCTGCCATGCCACAAAATGTGAACATAAAGTCAAACAATGTAAAAGTGATCCGAATCGGACAGGGATGTGATTTGGATTCTGTGCTTTCGCAACTTAAGAATTGCTTACCGGGGATTTCGTTTCCTCAGTTTCAGCAACCGGATGTAGAGAATTCTTGCCCTGAGATTCCGGAGATAGAACTGCCCACTCCCAGCCTTCCTTCTCCTGGGCTTCCGGAGCAGGAAACTCCTTCACCGGAATTGCCTGAACAGGAGACCCCTTCACCGGAGCTGCCGGAACAGGAAAATCTTACGTATGCAGAACAGGTGGTTCAATTGGTGAATGCAGAGCGCGCCAAGGAAGGCCTTGCACCGCTTACTCTGAATACCAAGGTGTCTGCCGCTGCACAAGTACGTGCAAAGGAGATCGTAACAAGCTTCTCTCACACCCGACCAGATGGCTCTTCTTTTGCCACTGCTTTGAAGGAGCAGAATATCAACTACCGCAGAGCAGGGGAAAATATCGCATGGGGTCAGAAGAGTCCCCAGGAAGTGGTAACTGCCTGGATGAACAGTTCCGGACACAGAGCTAATATTATGAACGAGAACTTTACTTCTATCGGTGTGGGTTATCACCGCCAGAACGGTGTGAACTACTGGTGTCAGTTGTTTACTTCATAAGCACCATACTTTATTTATATTCTGATAAACAATTCTAAATAAACCAAAATGCCTGTAAACAACAATCCGAGTAGAGATCAATGCTGTTTACAGGCATTTCGGTTATATTTCTTTCCTTTTTCTGCCGGCAAGGATTCCTTTCATCCGACCTGCAATTTTACTGGTTGAAAGAGCCTTATAAATCTGCACACCGCCCATCACAGACACAGTGATAATTAGCGGCAGGAAGCAGATCAAGTACCTGGCCCTCGCTTCCAAAACTGCCATGTACATGACAATCCCAAGGAAGCACAGCGCCAATACTGTCTGTACACCACTCTCATCCTTCTTTAACCCGATACAGATTCCGGGAATCCCCAGTAGGATAAAAAACCAGACCAACTGACTGTAAGTATTGAACCGTCCGGTCAATGGTGTGTCAAACCAATACAGTTCCCGCAAAAATTCTTTATAAGAAGCATCTGTCAGATGCTGATAATCGGAGAAATAAAATCCTCCTTCTTTTCCCCAGGTAAAGGTGCCGTCATTGAACACCATGGTCAGCTTTCTTAAGAGAAAATAAGGATACCCTATCACGCCTCTTTCTTTGATCCGTTCAAAAGCAAGCTGCAGTTCAGCCTGATTCCGCTCCTTCCCGGTGGCATACTGCCCAAAGATCGCCACATCCCCGGAATAATGCCCACCTGTGGTCTCCTCATTCAAGCCCATCAGAAAGAAATGATGGAGCGTTGCTGAAATCTCCTTATTCGGCGTAAAGCCGGTCTTCTCATGGGTGTAATTTTTCACTCCACCTGCAGCCAATATACAAATGGAAATAATTGCACACTTTATCAGAATTTCTTTCCACAGACCTTTCATGTCTCCCAGCAATTTGACCAGCTCAGTCAGCACAATTGCAACCAGCATAATGTATACGGAAGACTTGATCAACGCACCGATTGTTGCCGTCAGACATGCCAGTGTAAAGTATATGTACCTACTCACCTTGCCGTTGCTTGTGACAGAATAAAGATACAGGCAGATACAGAGAA
>JAZRJO010000111.1:0-2096 GCA_045645825.1 Acetatifactor sp.
CAGGATCAGGAAGAATGCAAACCAAAGTCCCCATAGCAGGAAATTCCAGTTGGCACCATGCCATATTCCCGTCAGCATCCAGACAATCAGGATATTCACTATCTGCCTGGCCACTCCTTTCCGATTACCTCCCAGCGGAATATACACATAGTCGCGAAACCACTGCCCAAGCGTCATATGCCAGCGCCTCCAGAACTCTGTCACCGAACAGGATATATAAGGATATCGGAAATTCTCCGGAAACCGGAAGCCCATGATTGCCCCAAGACCGATAGCCATATCTGAATATCCTGAGAAATCAAAGTAAATCTGGAAAGCAAAAGCCAGTATTCCCAACCAACCAAGCAATACATTCAGATTATCCGGTCCCACAGCCAGTACCTCTTCCCACAAAAGTCCCAGATTGTTAGCAAGCAACACTTTCTTGGCAAGACCCACGATAAAACGCCTGATGCCATAACTGATATCTTCGATACTGCCACGATGGTCCCTCAGATCATCCTGCACATCCACATATCTGACGATGGGTCCCGCGATCAACTGCGGGAACATAGTCACAAACACGCCAAAATCCAGCAGATTCTTCTGCACCTTTGCCTCTCCCCGATACACATCTATGGTATAGGACATGGTCTGGAAGGTATAAAAGGAAATTCCGATAGGGAGCGGCAACTCTAAGAGCGGCAGATTTGTCCCCGCCAACTGATTTACTCCCTGCAGCAAGAAATCTGCATATTTGAAGAATCCCAACACGCCCAGATTAATCAGGATAGAAGTAAAAAGCAACACCTTTGCCAGCACCTTCCTCGCTCTAAATCTCCCGATCAATCTGCCGTGAACATAGTCTGACAATGTGGAGAACAGCAGGAGCACTACATACACCGGCTCTCCCCATGCATAGAAAAACAGACTGCCCAAAAGGAGGATGACATTACGCATCCTCCGGGCAGCCGGCCATAAATAAGTCACAAAATATGAGATCAAAAATATCGGCAAAAACCGAAAAAGGAATAATACACTGCTAAATACCATCTTTCAAGCTCCCGGCTAAAAGTATTGTCTACTCCTTTACTTTACCACAGTTGCCTGCAATTGTTCAATAGCAAGTTTATTTTGTTCCTGACAATGTTTGATCACAGCGTCATCACCTTTCTCAGAAAGCTCCATGGTATCTGCACCCAGCTGGATAAAGCAGATATAATCACCGATCTTTTCAATAGTAGAAGCCTGAATCTTGCCTACATTCATAGGATACTGCATGGTGTCGCTTACCTTGGCCTGTCTGTATGCAGTCAGCGCATCCTCTACTGCCTGTGCCTTGTCAGCCTTTGGCTTAATGATCACTAAGGTATCAACATTGGTGGTGATCATAGGCATCTCAGCCAGATAATCCTCATACATATCAGTCGTGATACCGAACAATCCTTCCATGATATCGGGAGTAACCGGCATGTTGGGCCAATAATTCTCTCCCAGCTTATCCACTACTGCAGTCTTCAATGCTTCCATCTCCTGACTCCAGCCATTTACACCGATCTCAGGTGCCACTTCTTCTGTACCCTCTGTAGCGGTGCTCTCTGTTCCCTGTGTAGCCTCTGTATTCTGTGTGGCTTCTGTTCCTGTATCTTCCGTTCCCTGCGGCTTAGTGTTCTCTAAAGTTGCCTGACTCTGCTGGGTGCTGCTCTCTTCGTTCTGGTTATTCTTACCACAGGCTACCAGTGCCATGCAAAGTGTCATCATACATACAAATGTAACTGCTTTTTTCATAAATGTCCTCCTTGTGGTGTGCTGCTTTGTTACGTACCTGCTGCACGATCTTGATTCTTCATTCTTTATTCCATTAGTCACTAATGTTTCCATTTTTTCCCGGGATATGCATAAGAATAGGGGCTTCGGAAGCTCCCTTTCCTTAGCACGTGATTATCATAACATACTTTTGCTGATTTTTCTTCAAAAATATTTATAAAATAAATATAACCAAAACTTAAGAATTATTCTGTACAAGACTTTTTCCAAATGTTATAATGTATTGTATTAAAGATTCAAAGCCAAACAAAAAGTAAAACGAGGAATAAAAAATGATTGAAATAATTAAC
>JAZRJO010000112.1:0-3148 GCA_045645825.1 Acetatifactor sp.
GCCGTCCTTAAAATAAGAAAGGAGCCCCCATGCCTGAAGAGAAGGATTTTATGATAGAGAAGATAAAGGAGCGCCCTGTAAATAAGAAGAAATTAATGCGCCGCACACTGATCACTGCTGCCATGGCTGTGATTTTTGGTCTCATCGCCTGCTTCACCTTTCTGGTGCTGGAGCCTATCATCAGCAAATGGCTCTACCCCGAGGAACCCCCTCAGATCGTCCTGTTCCCGGAGGATCAGGAGGAAATGAGTCCTGAGGAGATGCTTTCCGACACCATGCAAAGCATGCAGGAGCTGCAGAGTGGCCAGAATAACCACAATTCTTCCAATCCTTCGGAACCAAAGCCCCCCACTCAGTCGGGGAATGTGACTTTACAGCAGGAACAGATTCAGAAGATCCTGGATAAGGTGGTTTTGGACCAAGACAATTATCGGGAGCTTTATACCGCATTGTCCGGTTATGTGGAAGAGCTGAATCAGTCCATGGTCACTGTCACAGGGATCAGCTCCGACGTAGACTGGCTGAATAACGTGATGGAAAGCAGTAACCAGGCCTCCGGTGTCATTGTGGCCAATAATGGCAAAGAACTTTTGATGCTGGCAGATTATGAACCCATCATGAATGCAGAGATGTTGATGGTTGCGTTTCACAATGGACTACAGGTGGAAGCTTATATCAAACAACAGGATAAGATTACAGAACTGTGTATTGTTGCCGTGGAGCTGGAGGGATTATCAGAAGAATATTTGGAGGACCTTGAAATCGTCACTTTAGGAACTTCCAATACCAGAAATTTGCCCGGAATGCCTGTGATTGTACTGGGCAATCCCATGGGGATCAGCTCTTCTTTAGGCTACGGCATGATCACCGGGGAGACTCAGCGGCTGGCAGCAGATTCCCGCTATAAGGTTCTGCAGACTGACATATACGGCAGCCAGAATCCGGGAGGTTTTTTATTCAATCTGAGTGGCCAGTTGATCGGCGTCATCACCGATTACAAGCCTGCATCAGACATGAAAAATATGATTGCAGCCTATGGTATCTCCGATCTGCGTAAATTGATAGAGAAGATGTCCAACCAGACACCGGTGCCTTACCTGGGCATCACCGGTATGGACGTGACCAACCAGATTAATACACAGCTCAAGGTGCCTTTTGGCACATATGTAAAAGAAGTGACCAAAGATTCACCTGCTATGCTGGCCGGCATTCAGCGGGGTGATGTGATCGTTAAAATCGGCAAACAATCTGTGCAGAATTTCAGTGGGTATATCACTGTGCTTATGCAGATGGAGGCCGGTCAGACAGCGGACATCACGCTGATGCGTCTGGTACAGGAAGAATATAAGGAAATGACATTGAGTATTACATTAGGAGAGTCGGGCTCAGGCAAATAAAATTTACCAAACAAGTGATTTAAAATAGTAAACCCAAGAGACTTGGAATGGAGGATGAAATGAAATATATTAAGGATTTGAGAGAAGGAGACCGTATCTTCGACATCTACCTGTGCAAACACAAACAGGCGGCAGTGACCAAGAACGGCAAGCCCTATGAAAATGTGATCTTACAGGACAAAACCGGCACCATTGATGCCAAAGTATGGGAACCCAACAACCCGGGAATCGGGGAGTATGATGCTCTGGATTATATCGAAGTCTACGGCGAAGTGAACAACTTCCAGGGAGCACTTCAGGTAAACGTAAAAAGAATCCGCGTCTGCCGCGAAGGGGAGTACAACCCCGCAGAATACCTGCCCGTCAGCTCTAAGGACATCGAGCAGATGTATCAGGAGCTCCTTGGCTTTATCAAAAGCATCCAGAATACATATTTGAAGCAGCTTTTGGAATCCCTTTTTGTAAAAGATGCAGCATTTATCAAAGCGTTTCGCACCTCCTCCGCAGCCAAAACCGTACACCATGGTTTTGTAGGCGGACTTTTGGAGCATACTTTAAGTGTCACCAAATTGTGTGATTACTACTGCAAAGCGTACCCCATCCTGAAAAGAGACCTGCTGCTGACCGCGGCCATGTGCCACGACATCGGCAAGACCAAAGAGATCTCTCTTTTCCCCGAAAATGATTACACTGACGACGGCCAATTGCTGGGACACATCGTCATGGGCTCCCAGATGCTTGCCGAGAGAGCTGCCCATATTCAGGGCTTTCCCCACGTCCTGTTAGCAGAAGTGCAGCACTGCATTCTGGCCCACCATGGCAAATATGAATTCGGTTCACCCAAGATCCCGGCCATCATCGAAGCCCTGGCCCTGAACTATGCGGACGATACCGATGCCAAGCTGGAGACCTTCAAGGAGATTCTGGAGAATACCAACGAGACCGGCTGGCTGGGCTACAATCGGCTGTTTGAGTCTAATTTACGGGCTACAAGGTTAGAATAAAGTGTAGGAACGAAGGGAAGCTTGCCTCACCGGCAGGTTACTACCCTTTCACAGGAGCGAAAATGGAATATCAGAAAAACGACTTATTAACAGTGACCATAGAGGACATGGGAACCGAGGGCGAGGGCATCGGCAAAGTAGACGGCTTTACCCTCTTTGTAAAGGATGCCGTCATCGGCGACACCGTCCAAGTGAAAATCATGAAAAGCAAAAAGCACTATGCCTACGCCCGATTAGAGAAGGTGATCACACCTTCTCCTTTTCGTACCCAGCCAAAGTGCCAATACCACAGACAATGCGGCGGCTGCCAGATCCAGTCCTTAAGCTATGAAAAACAGCTGGAATTCAAACAGTCCAAAGTCCGCAACAACCTGATCCGCATCGGCGGTTTTGACGAGACTTTCATCGACAGCCTCATGGAGCCCATTGTAGGCATGGAAGAGCCCTACTACTACCGCAACAAGGCCCAATACCCCGTTGGTACCGACAAAGAAGGCAACGTGATCACTGGCTTCTACGCTGGCCGTACCCACTCCATCATCGCCAACACCAACTGCCATTTGGGCGTACCCGAGAACGAGACCATCCTAAACCTGATCCTGTCATACATGAAAAGCAACTGCGTTACCGCCTACGACGAAACCACAGGCCAAGGCTTGGTGCGCCATGTGCTGATCCGCAAAGGTTTTACCAGCGGAGAGATCATGGTGTGCCTGGTGATCAACAAAAAGCCGGAGAAAGATGCCC
>JAZRJO010000113.1:0-2490 GCA_045645825.1 Acetatifactor sp.
CATGTTTCTTGATATATCCCATCAGGAATTTCAGTACAAAAAGAGATACCACAAAGGATACAATGGTACCAACTGCCAGCGTCGCTGCCTCCAACGAAGTAAAGTGGAATCCGAACTTCACCACCTTTAACAGGCTGGCACCAAACATCACCGGAATGGCCAGGAAAAAGGTGTATTCTGCTGCTACTGTTCTGGACACACCGATCAACAGAGCCCCTACGATGGTGGCACCGGATCTTGAGGTGCCGGGAAATACAGCAGCGATCACCTGGAACACACCGATCATCAGGGCTGTCTGGTAAGTAATCTCAGACAAAGCCGATATCTTGGGTCTTCTGCCCTTATTCCAGGTCTCAATGATAATGAAAGCCATTCCGAATACGATCAAGGCTATGGCAATGCTTACGGGGTTATAGAACAGTGCTTCAAACACCTCATCAAACAAAATTTCTATCACTGCCGCCGGAACACAGGATAGCAGAATTTTGAACCAAAGGGTCATGATATCCATGTTTACATAGGACAGGATTCCGGCCTGTGCCTTTTTCTTCTTGTCAGGCCTCTGAAACGGCCATATCTGAGACCAAAACAGCACTACCACTGCCATAATGGCACCCAGCTGAATCACCACGTCAAACATATCAAAGAAACCTTCTGAGAGGCCCTTAAAAGGAATCAACTGCTCCACGAGGATCAAGTGACCGGTACTACTGATGGGCAGCCACTCTGTGATTCCTTCCACAATGCCGTAAATGACGGCTTTTATAATTTCCAGCATAATATTCTCCAATCAAGTTCATTTATTCAAATTCTTCCTGAACAGTACCACTCTCCAGGTAATTGATCATCTCTTCAAAACATTCTTCTGCATCCCGATAGCCTTCCATGTACAGGGCTTCCAACTTCTGAACGTCCTTCTCCATTCGTCCCACCTCACCGGCTTTCTTAGGGCGAATGACAAACGCGCCTCCACTCTCCTGCTGTTCCTCAAGGAACTTCAAAGTGGCATTGTACATAAGGTGCCTCTCCTGCATCAACTCATACACCTTGGGATAAGCCAGATAACGCATCTTAATCAGACCAAGCTGCGAGGACGGGCGTCTTACATAACCTTCCTCCTTGGTCATGATCACTATATTGCGCAGATTGCCGTCCTTAATTGATTTTCTCAAAGGAATGGCATCTGAAATACCGCCATCCAGATAATTGTGGCCATCAATCTTCACATTTCGGGATATCAAAGGCAGGGACGCTGATGCCCTGATCTTGATGATATCCTTCTTCAAGTCCTTAATACGCAGATATTCCGGCTTACCGGTATCGATGTTGGTCACCACGCTGTATGCTTTTCCCTCATATTTGTAAAAAGTCTTATGATCATATGGGTTAAGGCGCTCCGGGATCAAACGATACAAGGTATCTGCATTAAAATAATCCCCTGTAGTCAACAGACTCTTCATACCACAGTATTTACCGGTATCCAGATAATCTACATTCACCGCATAAGCACGGCCCCTCTGTTTGGAAAGGTAGCTGCACATATGACATGCCCCTGCCGACACCCCATATACGCTGGAGAATTCAATTCCTTTGTCCAGGAAGAAATCCAGAACACCTGCTGTATAGACACCTTTCATGCCTCCCCCTTCGAGAACAAGTCCTGCCTGGTACATCTTCATCCCTTCTTTCTACTTTATACTCATTCTTATATTTTCTTTACTGCGCTGCACACTCCGGATATTCTTCTGCCACAAACTTACGCAGCGCCGCCAGAGACCGCTCCACCTTCTCCGTATCAATACAATAAGCCATACGGAAGTATCCCGGTGCGCCGAAGGAATCTCCTGGTACCAGAATCAAATCGTACTTTAATGCCTTTTGACAGAACACCTTGGCATCCTCCTCCAATGCCTTAGGGAAGATATAGAAAGTTCCACCGGGCTTCACACAGGTAAACCCAAGCTTCACAAGCTCGTCATACAGTAAATTCATATTGGTCTCATACACGCTCAGATCCGCAGTCTGATCCAGTACCTGCGCCACTGCCAGCTGAATAATGGAAGGCGGGCAGTTATGCCCGATTCCTCTGGAAATCTGACCACACATATTCACCATAGTAGCAGCCTCGGCGCAAGCCGGATTAATGGCTACATAACCGATACGTTCTCCCGGTACAGACAGTGATTTAGAGAAAGAGTAACACATGATCGTATTGTCATAGAACTTTGACATACAAGGTGCATCCACACCCTCAAATATGATCTCTCTGTAAGGCTCATCAGAGATCAGGAAGATATCATGCCCATATTCCTCTGACTTCTTCGTCAGCACCTGCGCCAACTTCTTCACAGTCTCCGTAGAATATACCACACCGGAAGGATTATTGGGCGAATTAACCAAAATCGCCATGGTCTTCTCCGTGATCATCTCCTCAAAAGCCTCAAAATTAATCTGGAAACAATCCGTATCAGGCGGCACCACCTTCAGCAC
>JAZRJO010000114.1:0-3049 GCA_045645825.1 Acetatifactor sp.
ATCCCCGTTACCGGATAGGAGTTTACAGGAAGTCACAGAGGCAGCCGTTAGGCTGTGAACAAAGGTGGTACCGCGTTAACGACGCCCTTTGCTGATTTGTTTCAGCAGAGGGCTTTTTTGTGTCATGAGCGAGTATTTGCAAATGAGTCAAGCCGGTTGCCACCGCCCACCACAGAAAGGAGCACATATGAGCCAAGAATTAGCCAAGACCTATGACCCCAGCGGCATAGAAGACAGATTGTATCAGAAATGGCTGGATAAGAAGTATTTCCACGCCGAAGTAGACCACAGCAAAACCCCTTTTACCATCGTGATCCCGCCGCCAAATATCACCGGCCAGCTTCACATGGGTCACGCACTGGACAATACCATGCAGGATATCTTGATCCGCTATAAGAGAATGCAGGGCTACAATGCCCTCTGGCAGCCCGGAACCGACCACGCCAGTATTGCTACTGAGGTAAAGATCATCGAAAAGCTGAAAGCAGAAGGCATCGACAAACACGACCTGGGGCGTGAAGGATTCCTTGAGAGAGCCTGGGAGTGGAAGAAGGAGTATGGCGGACGCATCATCAGTCAGCTTAAGAAGCTTGGTTCTTCCTGCGACTGGGACAGAGAGCGTTTTACCATGGATGAAGGCTGCAACAAGGCCGTAACCGAAGTGTTTGTAAAAATGCATGAGAAAGGTTACATCTATAAAGGCGCCCGCATGATCAACTGGTGTCCCGTATGTAATACTTCCATCTCTGATGCAGAAGTAGAATATCAGGAGCAGGCAGGTCACTTCTGGCACATCAAGTATCCTCTTATGAACGAAGACGGTACCGTAAGCACCACAGAATTTTTGACCTTTGCAACCACCCGTCCTGAGACCATGCTGGGCGATACTGCTGTGGCCATCCATCCCGAAGATGAGCGCTACCAGCACCTGATCGGCAGAAAAGTAATGCTGCCTCTGATGAACAGAGAGATTCCCATCGTCACCGACACCTATGTAGACAGAGAGTTCGGTACCGGTGTAGTTAAGATCACTCCTGCTCATGACCCTAACGACTTTGAGGTTGGAAAGCGTCATGACCTGCCCGTCATCAATGTCATGAACGACGATGCCACCATCAATGAAAACGGCGGTAAGTTCAAAGGAATGGATCGTTACGAGGCGAGAAAAGCCATCGTAGCAGAGCTGGATGAGATGGGTCTGCTGGTAAAGATTGAAGATCACAGCCATAATGTAGGTACCCACGACAGATGTAAGACCACCATCGAGCCTTTGGTAAAAGAGCAGTGGTTTGTAAAGATGGACGAGCTGATTAAGCCGGCCAGAGAAGCAGTAAAGAACGGTGAGATTCAGCTGATCCCTGAAAGAATGGAAAAGAACTACTTCAACTGGACCGACAACATCCGCGACTGGTGTATCAGCCGTCAGCTGTGGTGGGGACACAGAATCCCTGCGTATTATTGTGATGAGTGTAAAGAGGTGATCGTAGCCAGAGAGACACCCACTGTATGTCCTAAGTGTGGCTGCACTCACCTGACTCAGGATCCGGATACCTTAGACACCTGGTTCTCCTCCGCACTGTGGCCCTTCGAGACCCTGGGCTGGCCGGAGCAGACCGAGGATCTGAAGTATTTCTATCCCACAGATGTATTGGTAACCGGTTATGATATCATCTTCTTCTGGGTCATCCGCATGATCTTCTCCGGATACGAGCAGATGGGAGAAAAGCCCTTCAAGACCGTCCTCTTCCATGGACTGGTAAGAGACAGCCAGGCCCGTAAGATGTCCAAATCCCTGGGCAATGGTATCGATCCTTTGGAGATTATTGAAAAATACGGCGCAGACGCCCTGAGACTGACACTCATCACCGGCAATGCCCCCGGCAACGACATGCGCTTCTACTATGAGAGAGTGGAAAACAGCCGTAACTTTGCTAACAAAGTATGGAATGCTTCCCGCTTTATCATGATGAACATGGACACCGCGAAGGCAAACGGCAGACAGATTACGGCCCCCGCAGCAGAAGAATTGCAGCCTGTTGACAAGTGGATCCTGTCCAAGTTAAACACATTGGCAAAAGATGTCACCGACAATATGGATGGATTCGAGCTCGGTATCGCTGTACAGAAGGTTTACGACTTTATCTGGGATGAGTTCTGCGACTGGTACATTGAGATGGTAAAACCCCGTCTGTACAATACAGACGATGTGGCCAGCCAGAATGCGGCACTGTGGACCTTAAAGACCGTCCTCATCGATGCCCTGAAACTGCTTCATCCTTACATGCCGTTCATCACCGAGGAAATCTTCTGCACCTTACAGAATGAAGAAGAGTCCATCATGATCAGCAACTGGCCCGTATATCAGGAAGAAAGAAACTTCCCCAAGGAAGAGAAAGATATAGAGACCATTAAGGGTGCTGTCAGAGGTATCCGTAACATCCGAAGTGAAATGAACGTAGCTCCCAGCCGAAAGGCCAGCGTATACGTTGTCAGCGAGGATGAAGGCATCCTGAATACCTTCACAGAAGGAAAATTGTTCTTTGCCTCCCTGGCTTATGCAAGTGACGTGACCATGCAGAAGGATAAGACCGGTATTGCTCAGGATGCAGTATCCGTAGTGATCCCCGGTGCTACCCTGTATATGCCTTTTGCCGATCTGGTAGATATTGCACAGGAAATCGCAAGATTAGAGAAAGAAGAGAAGCGTCTTGCCGGCGAACTTGCCCGAGTAAACGGTATGCTTTCCAATGAGAGATTCATTTCCAAAGCTCCCGAAGCAAAGATTGCGGAGGAGAAAGAGAAGTTGGCTAAGTATACACAGATGATGGAACAGGTGAAAGATAGACTGGCTCAGCTTAAATAAAAAGATTAAAAAAGAAGGGCAGAAGATTGACCTAAGAGAGGTCAGGCTTCTGCCTTTTTTTCTTGGTGCGCCCGGCGGGCGCACGTTCTCATAGAGTGAAAGTCTCTTGGTTTGCCCGGTGGTGGGAAGAACTTAGCCTATGGCAAGGGTGTTGTCGGTGACGACAAATCTGAAGGAAGCCGGATG
>JAZRJO010000115.1:0-1611 GCA_045645825.1 Acetatifactor sp.
GGCCCCTTCTCTTTTAAATTGGTGATATGTATTTGGGAATTGCATTGGATAAAAGGTGAGCCATTGCTTTATGACTATCTCTGGTCAAATGCATGAAATCTACTTCGTTAAAAGTAATTCCGGAAGCACCGGCGTCCAGGAAAGGAATATTCAATGATTCGCAAAGTGTTTTGTAATGCACAGCTAACTCTCTGGATTTTTGGATGGATCCAGCTCCCATTTCTTCTGCAACTGCAGAAGTGAGCAGACCCTCACCAATAGGGGGAGGACAAATAACTAAGATGTTGGGTTTTCCTTCTGCCCAGAACGGAGCATCAGCTGCGGTTTTAAGTAAACGAGCCATACCTTTTGCGATGGTATAGGCATTGGCGCTGAAACGTTCTTTCGTGTCGTTAGTACCCAGCATGATCACAAGAAGATGAATGGGTGCATGAGTTTTTATACAGGGGATCAGATAATCCAGACCACAAAGCCCTTCTTCGACAGGATCATCAAAGACTGTGGTTCGGCCAGAGAGACCTTCCTCAATGATGAGATAGTCATCGCCCAGTTCCTTTTGCAGAAGACAGGTCCAACGCTCGTTTTCATTAAAGGGAGCAAATTGACTGTCTGCGCAGTCTGTAGGATCGGCACAGAGACCGTATGTGTTGGAATCACCAAAGCAAAGAATATGTTTTTTCACAGAGTCCTCCTGGTATTTGTGAATTTCTATTATTACTAACAGGCTATGTTCTTTCTATTGTTTTGTCAAGGTTTTTCGGACAAAAGTATTGACGGAGAGAAGGCTTATCAATAAGATAAAGATATCAAAGAAAGGGAGGTGCCCGCTTGATGAATCAAGAAAAATTGATCGGTTATCGCAGTTGGATCCGCAGTGAATTGGACAAGGCCGTTGCTTTCTGGTTAGAAAACGGTATGGACAAAGAAAATGGCGGTGTATACACATGCTTAGACCGTAAGGGTGAAATCTATTCCACTGACAAGAGTGTATGGATGCAGGGTCGTTGTGGCTGGATTTTTGCGTATCTTTGCCACGTCTATGGCGTGAAAGAAGAGTGGCTGGAAGCGTCCAAGAGCTGCTTGGATTTCATGGAAAAATACTGTATCAACAGAGAAGCTGGCGACAGAATGTACTTTACAGTGACCGCAGAAGGTCAGCCCCTGCGTCAGCGCCGTTATTATTTCTCCGAAGCATTCTATGCACTGGCTAACGCTGAATACTATGGCGTAACCGGTGACAAGGAATGTCTGGAACGTGCAAGAAAGGCTTACGAAATCTATTGGAACCTGAGCCATGGTGGAGAAGACCCGGTAGGAATGGGTCCGAAGACCATTGCTTCTACTCGTTCCGGTCGTGGATTTGGTCCGCCCATGATCATTCTGAACGTTACTGGTGTTCTGCTTCGTGTTGACCCGGAACGTAAGGAACTGTATGAAGAACGTGCACAGCAGTGTGTAGATGAAATCTTCAAGTATCATGTAAAGCCGGAATTGAAATGCCTGCTGGAAAATGTAGATGTGGATGGAACGCCGCGTTTACACTACACAGAAGGCCGTATTGTAAATCCTGGTCATGGTATCGAAGGTGCATGGTTCATGCTGGAACATGCA
>JAZRJO010000116.1:0-2490 GCA_045645825.1 Acetatifactor sp.
TGCCTGTGGCGTCATTGATACAGAAATGAACGGTCATCTTTCCGGGGAAGATCTGGAAGCTCTTCGAAATGAAATTCCGGCAGACCGTATCGGCACTCCGGAAGAAGTGGCCCAGTTAATCTTACAGACTGCACAGGCTCCGGCCTATATGACTGGTCAGATCATTACAATAGACGGCGGTTGGTGTTAACCCTCCGCCGTCTTTTTTATGTGATATCCGGATTCTCAAACAAAGAACTGGCATTGCCATCCGGCACAAGAGAATCCACAAGCCTTCTCATTTCCTCCTTGCTGGTGGCATCCTTACACTTCATGATGATGCGCTCTTTTTCATCCTCCGTCAGCTTTGCATAGCCCTGCATTGCCTTCTCATTCATGGCAAGGGCCATCCCAAAACCCAAGGGAAGTTCCGTAAAAGGGAAGCCGCTGTTACCGGACCCATTCGAGCCATTAAAAGCTGATCCGTTTACATCCATCCTGCACACACTCCTTTCAGGTTCTTACAATTCCTGATTTTAGTATGTACACAACTATTTTTTTTATTCTAAAGATACAAAAATGGACGGTCCACATCCTGATCAGCACCACCGACCACCTTACCATCAATGAGTACCATCTCCACCGTAGTAGTCAGATCAAAAGGACACCCATCTGCGATCACAATATCCGCATCCTTTCCTACTTCCAGCGATCCTACTCTGTCAGCAATCCCCACATGTCTGGCCGGATTGATGGTAATGGCCTGTAGCGCCTTGAACGGATCCATCCCCGCTTTAACAGCAAGCCCTGCACAAAGGGGCAGATATTCCTGAGCAGTCACGGGAGAGTCCGTAATAATGGAAACCTGACAACCGGCCTCACTCAGTACCCCGGGCGTCACCCAGCTCTTATTGCGCAGCTCAAACTTGGTAGCATTGCAAAATGTGGGGCCCACTGCCAAGGGCACATTCTCTTTTGCCAATTTCTCAGCGATCAGATGACCTTCCGTCACATGCTCTAATGTCAGCTTAACTCCAAACTCCTTGGCAATGCGAAGAGCCGTAAAAATATCCTCTGCTGCATGTGCATGCGCCTTTAAAGGAATCTCACCCTTCATCACCGGAATCATAGCCTCCATCTTCATATCAAAAGCAGGATATTTAGAAACATCATCCCCTGCTGCTTCCTTCTTTCGCAGATATTCCTTTGCCTTAAACAAAGTCTCACGCAAAATTGCCGCAGTGGTCATTCTGGTACTATCTTTCTTATCTTTATATATAGCCTTCGGATTCTCCCCAAAAGCACATTTCATGGCCACTCCGTCACGGATCACCATGTCGTCCACTCTCTTTCCGACTGTCTTGATCGCCACAAACGTACCACCGATGACATTGGCACTGCCGGGACCTGTGCACACACTGGTAACCCCTGCCTTAGCCGCCATGGCAAAAGTAGGCAACATCGGATTCACTCCATCCAAAGCACGCAGTTGAGGACAAATGATATCACTCGTCTCGTTTACACCGGACGCATCTCCTCCACCATAAGCGCTTAAGCCGATATGACCATGTGCCTCTACAAACCCGGGGTATATCTCCTTGCCTGTGGCATCAATCATCTCCGTTGTTTGATCTATCTGCAGATTGGGGGCGATTTCTTTAATTTTACCATCCTCAATCAAAATATCCGCAACAAAAGCTTCTTCTGTGATCGCGTTATGTATATTGCCGTTTTTAATACAAAGCATATCAGTAACCTCCAGAATGTTTTTTCAATTATACACCGGAACCTTACATTAGTCCAGCCTTTTCCCGGAAACAATTTCGGCAGCCCGCCGAAAAAGGCAGACTGCCGACAATATCCTGATGCGACCACTAATTTACTACCGGCGCTTCACGGTAAATAAAGCAAATCCAAATGGTGGAATTTCTGACAAGGTGACCATATCCCCTTTCAGGCTGGCCGTACAATTACAACACTCAATCTCTTCAAACTCTTCGCCCAACTGTACCACAGGTTCAAAAATACTGTCGGCGAAAAGGTTCCAAAGACCTACGGAAAGAGAATTTTCATCCTCTGTTGCCAAAACATACAGATCCGGATGTCCGCCGATCTTCGCAGGCAGTTTTTTCCCGGATAAAACCTCCGAAGCATTCAATAACTGGCGGGAACGGGTATACTGACGATATACCGATTCGTCGCAGGAATAGCTATCAAAGGTAAAGATAAGGAATCGATATCCTTTGTCATTGGTGTAATAGAAGGAAGCAGGTATCTTTTCCTTGCCGCACACAAAAGAACTCTGAAGAACAGCCCCATCTGCAAGGATCGCCTTCTGCACAGTTGTACCACGAAGTGATACATGCTTCTCTTCTGTATGATAATACTCCATAATGGGTGTATAGCTGCCTTCCCAGGCTGTAATACCGGTATCGATACCGAGCTCGGCAAGAACCTTTGCTCCTCCTGCGTCCGTGATCAGGCCGCCCTTTAATTGCTCTTCACTCAAAT
>JAZRJO010000117.1:0-3107 GCA_045645825.1 Acetatifactor sp.
ATATAACAGGCGCATATCGTCTATCTCGTATTTTAAAAGTGCAATACGCTCCAGGCCTACTCCAAAGGCAAAGCCGGTATATTCCTTGGGATCGATATTACTCATCTCCAACACATGAGGATGCACCATGCCACAGCCTAAGATCTCTATCCAACCACTGCCTTTACAGAAACGACAACCCTTACCGCCACACTTAAAGCAGCTGACATCCATCTCAGCGCTGGGCTCGGTGAAGGGGAAATGATGAGGTCTGAATTTTACCTTGGTGTCTTCGCCAAACAACTCTTTGGCAAACTCTGCCAAAGTACCTTTCAGGTCTGCAAAAGTTACGTGTTTATCAATCACCAGACCTTCAATCTGATGGAAGGAAGGAGAATGGGTGGCATCCACTTCATCTGCACGGAATACTCTGCCGGGAGCAATCATGCGGATGGGCAGCTTACCCTTCTCCATTTCATGTACCTGCACACCGGAAGTCTGGGTACGAAGCAGGATATCACCATTTATATAAAATGTATCCTGCTCATCCTTTGCCGGATGATCTGCGGGAATATTCAATGCTTCAAAGTTATAATAGTCGGTCTCAACTTCAGGTCCTTCCACAACCTCATAACCCATACCGATGAAAATACGTTCTACCTCTTCCAGGGCTATGGTATTGGGATGTCTGTGACCGATCTCAGCTTTCTTGGCAGGGAGGGTTACATCGATTACCTCTTCCTTCATTCTGGCTTCTCTTATGGCTGCTTCCATGGCAGTACGTGCTTCTTCCAGCACCTTCTCGATCTCCTGACGGGTCTCGTTTACCCACTGTCCTACCTGGGGACGTTCCTCGGCAGGCACATCCTTCATGGACTTTAATACACTGGTCAGCTCACCCTTCTTACCTAGGATACTGACTCTAACTTCATTGAGCTTCTCTGTTGTGTCACAGAACTTGATCTGTGTCAGGGCTTGCTCCCTGATCTTCGCTAATTTCTCTTTCATTTTGGTTCCTTTCTTTGGGCTGGGGGAGCGGCTTCAACTTGCGGCGAAGGGGGGCGCCCCGGTATGTTAGGTGTTGTGATGCCGGCACGCTCTCGCTCTGTGAAAAACGTAACGGTACTAGGCTCGAGCAGGAAACCAACGGTTTCCTCCTGACCTCGCCAAGGACCGACGTTTTTCAAAGGCCTGCATCACAACACCTAACATGCCGGGGCTGGTCTTGCAGCAATTTGAAGCTGCATCCAGCTAATAAATTTCGTAATAAAATGGGGGACTTTTATATACTTTTGTTTTTTAATAAACGTGCGCGCTAGCACACAATATAAAAAATCCCATGTTGTATATTCTACAACATGGGACGAAAAATTTCCGCGGTACCACCCAGGTTCCTGCCCAATATTACAAAAATAAAACTAGGGCAGACTCTTAATTGACGCTTAACGGGCGCTCACGGCCTGAATTACTGAATCACAAAATGCGGATGGTTCGTTTAGGCAGCTCGGGTGGGAAATTCGAACGTTCATCTGAACTTAAGGAAGCTTGCAGCCGATGACTTCCTCTCTCTGTAAGAAAATGATGCTCTACTGACACCTTCATAGCTTTTAGTATATTTTGCTGAATCCTATTTTAGTAAGTTCCGGGGGAAATGTCAAGCCCTAAATTGGAAAAAATCACTTATTTATTGTACGTTTTGTTCAAATATGCGCCGATCAACAAAATGTACATGCAAAAATACAACCAGATCATCACGATCACTATAATGGAAAGGCTGCCGTAAATGGTGTATGAACCGCTTCTGCTGACATAAAGGGAAAAGCCCCATGAAAAGATGCTCCAGGATACAGCGGTGAAAGCAGCGCCGGGAATCTGATCTTTGATACGAAGCTTTACATCCGGTACATATGCATACATAGCCGAAAAAAGCAAAGTGAGCACCAGCCAGACTGCAAGAAATCGGAAATTCATTAAAAATGCAATGAACAGTCTTACCTGGGGGAAACGATGGAGGGTTAGGTTTACCAGCTGATTACCGAAGACCATGACAAAGAGGGACAAAATCACCACTACCAGCATGACCAAGGTATACATGGAAGCAATAAATCTGCGAACAAAATAATTTCGATGCTCTTCCACATCGTAGATGGCATTGAGACCCCGCATCAGCGCCTGCACACCTTTCCCTGCTGACCACAGCGTAGCAAGGGCTGCAATGGACAAGATGCCTGCGGATTTGTCATAGACTTCTGAAATCAGGTCCGCTACCAAAGGATCCATCAGATCCGGTGTCAGATCCGTTACCGCCAGCAACAGATTCTCCTGTGTCAATGGTGTGAAAGGTATGATCGTACAGATCATGATCAACATAGGAACAATGGATAAAAAGAAGAAAAAGGCCGTACTTGAGGCATAGGCACTGACATCCTGCCTCTTCATTTCTCTCATAAATTCCCGCAATATGACACATAGTTTATTGATCCCTTTCACTTACCTACTCCTCCGGCACGATTATTTATCTCATTCCTTATATACTTCCGTATATATCTTTCACTTGGCAGCCATGGTAAAAAAACACAAGAATCCCATCTGCGGTCATTCCTTCCATTGCCATATTCTTGGCGGCATTCTGGGACATTCCTACGCCATGACCATAGCCACCACCAACGATAATATATCCTGTTACACGATTCTTTTCAACCACCGGCTCCACCACACAATATGCGCTTGGAAGCAGATTGGACGCATTCACCAGACTGCCATCCTGTCTGTGTACCTTGGATATCGTATCACATAGCACATATCGGATATTATACTCCGTCAAAATCTTATATACATCCTTATCTGTCTCAATCAACAATTCCCTGGCCACACCACCGGGACCACGGGAAACGATACAGATGTCTTTCACTACCTTCCATTCACCGATGGGACGGCTTTTAAACTCCCCATCTTTATCTTGCGTCAAAACACGCTGGGGATTTGCCTGGTAGCGCTGTAATAGCCTATCCCTGATTATATCTCCATCCACATTCGTCACCGTATAACTCCAACGATACCAGGGTTCCTCAGCTTCATAGTCCGCCTCATTCTTAGAATGGATAAATTCCGCAAAATTATCCTCATCC